>RHCK01000111.1 GCA_010030605.1 Acidimicrobiia bacterium | reverse complement strand
ATGTCGATGCAACGCCACGCGCAATGCCATCAAAACATCGCGGCCGGCGTCGAGGGCCGCTCGATCGGAGCGTGTGATCTCGACGCCCGCGGCTTCGGCCCAGAGCAATGCGTGAATGTCACGCAATCCGCCGTAGCCCTCTTTCAGATTGGGCTCGAGCAAGAAAGCCACCTCACCGTGTTCGGCCTGACGGGCTCGAACCCGTTTCATCAACTCGGGCAAACGTTGATCGGCGGCGTTGCGCCACACCTTCAAACCTTCGCGCGCCAGTTCTTGAGCCAGATCGGCGTCACCAGCGAGCAGTCGCACGCTCAACAATGCGGTCGCCGAATCCAATTCGGTCTTCGCCAAGTCGATGGCTTGCTTCACCGTGCTCACCGAGTGACCGAGCTTGAGGCCGGAATCCCAAATGGGGTACCAAATCTTCGACGCCAGATCGTCGATGTTCTTTGCCCCATCGTGAATGAGCATCACGTCGAGGTCGCTGAAGGGAGCCAGCTCTCCACGGCCGTATCCACCGACCGCAACCAAGGCGCAACGCTTTGCCGGCGTCACCGACTGCAGAGCGGAGTTCCAGAGCTGCTGAATCCATTCGTCGGTGGCCGCACAGAGTTCGCGCGTCAAGCGCACGCCCCGAAGCGAGGAATCGGAGAGAACTTCTCGGCGGCGTTCCATGATCACAGTCTGTCGCAGACCGACCCCGTCGTGCCCGACCGGATGTGAACGCAGGAATTCAGGTTTGTTCGCGACGACGTCCGATGATGGTGGCCGCCTTCCAGGCGCCCCACTCCAATCCCGGCTCCACCAACGAGGGATCCACGTCGGCCCATGTGGCCGGGGCCAGACCGAACAGATCGTCGGGGAACGAACGACGACTGAACTCGTCGCGTTCCACCGGTGTGCATCCCTCGTCCTCGAGAAATCTCGACACCGGCAGCGTCGCCGACCGTAACACCGCCAACGGATTGGAGCGTTGCTGCTCGGCGTCCACGGACAGCAGATCGCGCAATCCGGTCATTCCGATGCTCCGCGCCTGATCGATCACCTCTCGCATTCGACCCTCCTCCGGCGCGATGCGACCGTCGCGCATCAACGCCGCGGAGATCAAGCGTCGTATCCACCCATCGAAGACACCGTCGACGGCGGTCAGGAGACGAGCAGAGTAATCATCCACTCGACCATGAAACCAGATGATCGAACGACGGGAACTATCCGACCGTTGTCGACGGTGCCTCGGTCGTGGTCGAAGGCGATGTCGATGCCCGCAGCATGATCGCCACGCGCACCAGAATTCGGCGGGCATGATGCAGATCGTCACGATCGGGCAACGAGCCATCGCTGGGCTGGAGCAACGCGCGCGCTTCCGTGATCAACAGAAGAGCATTGGTATTTCCCGCATCGGTGGCCGCTGTTTCGAGGCGTGTGGCGATGTCCAACATCTTGGCCACCGTCGCGGCGATGCGCGCATCGCGCACCTCGTTCAGGGCATCGCGAACGATCTGCTTCGGGTCGATTGTCGGATCGGCCAGAATTTGATCCTTGGCGGCGCCGAGCACTTCCAGAAGTCGCGCCTTCACGTCGTCGGGCATGTCGGATGCCGTGATGGCCGCGATGACACCGGCCAAAGTCAACACCGCACGTGATGCCGGAACTTCTTCCAACGCTTCTCGAGCAAGATTCATGGCGTTCTGGAACGCTTCACGCGTGGGAGTCTCACCCGCATCCAATGTGGCCTTCACCGCTTCCAACGCGGCCACGGCCGCCGTCGCCGCTTCGGACGTGTTGCCGGCCAACAATTCCAGGGCCTGGTTGATCGAGCCGATCATGCGCTGCCGCACCATCTCCGACGGAACTTCACCGAGTGCCGGCGCGTCGGCGTCCTCATCGGGTCGATCACCGATGCGCTCGTACACCAGCGACGCCACGGAACGGAACACCGCACGCACTTCGTCGGTGGGAATGATCTCGCCGGCATCGAGACGGGTTTGCAGAGTGGCCAATGCTGCCAGAGCCGCATCGCGCGCCTCGCTCGCCGGCAAAGCGTTCAATGCCGCCGTCGCACGAGCGATGTTGGCTGCCAGATCACGGCGACCTTCGCTGTGCCGTTCGCCGTTCTCCGAATCATCGGAGTCGTCGTCCGATTCGTTGTCACCATCATCATCGATCTCATCGTCATCATCATCCGGGACGGAGCCGCTTCCAATCGATGACGGAGGCATCGAGGGCTTGGTCGTGGACGGAATCGACGACCCGGGAATCGATCCGTTGGGACGATTCCGCTTGCTCGCATCCTCGATGGCTTTCGACAGTGCTTCGAGAACCGACGGTTCGATGCGCTGTCCTGCGTCGAACGCGCCGATCAGTGCATTGATGCGAGTTCGCAGTTCCACCTTGACGGCCTCGGGCAACATCGACTGATTCACCTTGGTGAGGGCCCGTTCCAACTTCGTGCGGATCTCCGAGACTCGCGAACCACCGGACGGAACCGATCCGACCGGAATCGACGACGGCGTCGTGGAGGACGGAGGCGGTGGGGTGTCCTCGTGGTCTTGTTCTTGCTCTTGCTCGTCGTCGTGATCGTCGTCACCGGACGCGTGGACCGATGTGACTCCGAGGGCCAGAGGAGCGAGGAAGATGGTGAGGGCCGGAAGAACGAAGCGGCGTTTCATGATGGTTTCCTTTCGAGGCGGATAACTGAGTGTTGATGGGTCAGGGGTTGGGGGCGATGGTGTCGAGGGCATCGAGTTCGGCCAAGGCTTCGTCGATCACCTGCAGGTCGGCGTCCAATGTGGCCAGGTCCTCGTCGACGACATCGACGGCGCTGTCACCGGAAGTGACGGGAACTTCGGTGTCATCGGTCGGAACGCGCGAGATGTCGGAGGACTTCGAACCGCCGCACGCCACCAACATCGTGGCGAATGCCAGAACGCTCAAGGCGCGGCGGAGGTTTCGTGGACGAATCTTCGGAGTCATGTGTGGGTCTCGTTTGTCGTGAGATGGGGTCGGACGTTGATTGATGACATTTGTGGCACGTCGCAGATGCCGGGTTCGTTTGGGAATTCGGCGATATTCACCGATTCCTTACGTTGATGCCCTCTTGCTGAGTCGGCCGACCCCTCCGATCGGCTAGACCTCAGTCATGACCACGTCGCTCGTCCTGGCCGGGGGTGGAGTCACCGGCATCGCCTGGGAAACCGGTGTCTTGCTGGGGCTTCGCGATTCCGGCATCGACATGACCGCCCTCGTTGATCGCGCCATCGGCACCTCCGCTGGGTCGGTGGTGGGCGCCCAACTGCTGGGCGGAACCGATCTCGCTGATTTGTACGCCGCCCAAGTCGCCGACGAACACCACGAGATCAACCCCGACCTCGATCTGGATCTTTTGGCTCGGGTGTTCGGGTTGATGGAAGACGGAGGCACCTCGAGCGACCAACAACGACGCGAGATCGGACGACTGGCACTCGGGGCCCGCACGGTCGACGAAGCGACACGACGGCGGGTGATCGAGCACCGTCTGGCGGGCATCGACTGGCCCACCACCGAACTTGTTGTCACCGCCATCGATGCCGAGAGTGGGGAGTTCGTCACCTGGACCCGGACGAGCGGTGTGTCATTGATCGATGCCGTTGCGTCCAGTTGCGCAGTGCCCGGTGTGTGGCCGTGCGTGAGCATCGCGGGTCGTCGCTATTACGACGGCGGACTCCGCAACGGTACGAACGCCTTCCTTGCCGCAGGTTCGCGAGAGGTGGTGGTGATCGCACCACGAATCGCCGGCCCCTCGCCCGCTGCTGATGCCGAAGTGGAACAACTGCGACGCGACGGCACGATCGTTCGGTACATCCAATCGGATCACGAGACGGCCACAGCTGTCGGCATCAATTCATTGGATCCCGCCTTCCGACGTCCCGCCGCCGAACACGGTCGGAGGCAAGGGCGGCTGATGGCCGCCCTGTTTGATGAGTAGCGGCTGATGGCCGCCCTGTTTGATGAGTAGCGGCTGATGGCCGCCCTCTTCCACTGATAGTTGCCACGACGTGATTCGTCATCGAGATGCCATAGCCCGGTTCTAGGGTGACGAACATGGGATTCTTCGAGAACCGCCGACGCAAAGCCGCCGAACGCGCCCATGCGCAGGCCGTCGCCAAGCACGACACCGCGGTCGCACAATGGCAACAAGAATCGGAAGCCATAAACCGCATGCTCGAAGTCGTGCGTGACTGTCTCTCCGGCCGCACCCACGAACAGTTCAACGATCCGTCCGATTACGGCTTCATGTTGAAGAAAGGCGAATTCGCCATCGCTCATCTCGAGAACGTGGCCTACATCGAAACCGTGCGCGCCCCATCCACCTACAGCGGTGGTTACGGCGGTGTGTCATTCCCCATCTTCGGAAGAGTTCGTCTGAACACCGGTGCCATGCGAGGTCGCGCCACGCGAGGTGAGGAATCCATTTCCATGACTGATCGCGGACACGCGCTCGTCACCAACACGCGCATCATGTTCGCCGGTGCCAAGCGAGCCAAAGAATGGCGCTTCGACAAGATGCTCAGTTCGTCGCATTTACCCGGTGGCATCACGGTGTTCGCCATGAACACCGGCAAACCCAGCGGGCTCGGATATGGCGAGGGTCCAGCATCCGAGGTTCAGTTCCGTCTCGAGCTCGCGTCATCCATCGCGCTCGGCACTCTCGATCGATACGAAGCCGAACTCGTGGCCGAACAATCCCATCACCAATCGGAGCGCCCAACACCTCCCACCACCTAGAGTCCTCATCGATGTCTCGAACTCCGCGCATCGAACGACTCGCACTCGTCACATTCGCGGTCATCGCCACGGCGTGTTCAGGTGGTTCGAATTCGAGCACTCCCGAACCCGACACCGATTTCACCACCACTGTTCCCGCCGTCGTCTCCGATGGAGTGCTGCGTTTCGGTCTTCTCGTGCCACAGTCCGGCGACGGTGCCACGCTCGGAGAACCATTGATCGCCGTGGCCGAAGCCGTGGTTCGCGACATCAATGACGCCGGCGGTGTGCTCGGTCGACCCGTGGAACTGGTGATCGCGGACGAGGGCTCCGACTCCGTCGCCGCCTTGGCCGCCGTCGACTCACTCATCAGCACCGAGCGCATCGATGCATTGATCGGACCGTTGTCGTCGAACTTGGCGCTCACCGTCCTCCCCCGCGTCGTGGAATCCGGCGTGGCTGCTTGCTCGCCCGCCGCGACCGCGGTCGCGCTGTCGTCTCTTCCCGACCGCAACCTCGTCATTCGAACATCGGCATCAGATGGGCTCGCCGGTCAGGCCATCGCCCAACTCGTGGCTCAAACCGGTGTCACGAACACCGCGATCATCTTCCCCGACGATCCGTTCGGTCGCGACCTATCCGACACCATTTCGAGATCGCTCACGTTGCAAGGCATCTCCTCCGACATCATGTTGCCGTTCAATCCGACCGACGCCGATTACGCCGACGACGCGGTTGGTCTGGCCGACTCGTCGCTCGATGTGATCACCCTGATTGGCGACCGTGAAAGCGGAGGCCGTTTTCTGCGCACCCTGCTCGGCACGCGAACCGACGGGACGATCATCGTCAACGATGCCATCGCCGACGTCGACCTTTCCGACGATCCAGCTCTCATCAGCTCGGCCGCCACGAATGTGATCGGGGTGGCTCTCGACGTGCGTGCCGGTCGCGACGCCGTCGCGAGTTTTCTGAACACGCCCGCGGACACGTCGACGGAAACGCCGCCGCTGGCCGCCGCCACCATCGATTGCTTCGACGTGATCGCGTTGGCAAGCGCGTTCAGCGGGTCCGACGATCCGGCCGAGTTCATGCCTCAGGCCATCGCTGTCAGCCGCGGAGGCACCGCCTGTGCAACGTTCGCCGATTGTTCCGACATCATCGC
>RHCK01000012.1 GCA_010030605.1 Acidimicrobiia bacterium | reverse complement strand
GTCACTTCGGCGGTGTGCGGAATGACGGCCACGCGGAAGGTGTCGTCGGTGATGTCGAACGCGGTCAAGGAAATACCGTCGACGGTGACGGAACCCTTTTCCACCAAGTAGCGCATCATCGACTTCGGCACGCGCACCACCAAGTCGGGCGCGGGGGAGACCACTTCGCCGACGCCATCCACGTGACCGAGCACCATGTGTCCGCCCAAACGATCACCGAGCGCCATCGGGCGTTCCAGATTCACGCGGTCGCCCACGGCCAACGAGCCGGTGGTGGTGCGATCGAGGGTCTCCTGTGACACGTCGGTGTCCCACCAGCCCGAACCGCCGTCGACGCCTTGATCAACCAAGGTGAGGCAGCAACCGTTCACGGCGATTGACGCGCCGAGTCCCGAACCGTCGAGAACCGTGGTGGCCGCGATGCGTAGGCGAACTCCGTCGCCCCATTCGGTGGTCACGGGCCGAGACGACAGAACCGTGCCCAGCTCTTCGACGATGCCCGTGAACATGGCGTCAGGGTATCGGCGACCACTGTTCCGACCCCACGCACAAATTCTGAACTGGCGCGCGTTTTGGAGGTGTCCCAACACACGGTTGGGAGAAGAGGAGCCAGCCATGAACGACGACGACGAAGAAGATTTTCTCGATCATTACGACGACGACCCATTTCACGATATTCCTCCTCTGGGGGTCACCGATGAGGAGATGCTCGCCATGGCGGATGACGAGGACTTCCTCGCGCGTCTCCGGAAAGGCCGCGGCAACATCGACACGGACGAGGAGTTCGCCGCGCTCATCCAGCGCTTCAAGGATCGTCTCTCCGAGACAATCGCCGCGAACAGGGAGGAGTACGAAAATGGCTGACTTTGGTCGATGGAGGCGGAGAAAGAAGCGCACGAAGAAGGCGGCCGCCATTCGTATCGACGACTTCGTGGAATTGTCCGAGGCGGAACAGGTCGAGCGGGTGAAGGCCATGCTGCGCGCTCTCGGTAAGCCGAACGACAACCACGATCACCGATGAGTCCGACCGGGGCGCACAGTTTTCCGCTCCCTGGTCGTTCTCGGAGTGGGCCAAATGTTGTGGGCCCATGAGTGCACCACATGACCAAACAAGGAGAAAGAATGCGCGTGCTGGACGGAATCGTGAACATGGCTTTGGTTGACGAGAGCGACGTCGCCGAAGAGGACGAGTTGCATGACCTGAACTACGACGACGGCTACGACGTGTACTCGCAGGAGGACGACCTGCGTGATGACAGCGAGGATGCCGAGGACTGGCGGGGCTACAACCGTGAGGACGATGATGCTCACGAGCATCGCAGCAACCGCTACGACGTGGTGCACCACAGTCGAAACCGCACCACCGAGGAGATCCTGGCCGAACTCGATCAGTTGATCGGACTCGACGACGTGAAGTCCGAGATTCGCCGCATCGTTTTCACGCAACGTGTCGCTCTCGAGCGCGAACGTCGCGGATTGGTGGGCGAGGCCGTGTCACCGCACATCGTGTTCGTGGGTAACCCAGGAACGGGCAAGACCACCATTGCTCGGCTGTTGGGCGATCTCTATCGCAGTATCGGATTGTTGGACAAGGGCCACGTCGTGGAAACCGAACGGAGCGGATTGGTTGGTGCATATATCGGCTCCACCGCGATGAAGACTCGCCGTGTGTGTCGGGAGGCATTGGGTGGGGTGCTGTTCATCGACGAGGCCTACACGCTGGTGAACAAGGACAACGAGAAGGACTTCGGCCCCGAGGCCATCGCGACGTTGCTCACCTTCATGGAAAACAACCGTGGACAAGTGGCAGTGGTCGTGGCCGGTTATCCCGCCGAGATGGAGAAGTTCTTGAAGGCGAACCCGGGTCTTCGATCGCGGTTCGATCTCACGGTCGAGTTTCCGGACTACGACACGACCAATCTCGAACAGATCTTCCTCGGTTTGGTTGCGGCCAACGATTACATCCTGACCCCGGAGGCATTGATTCGGTTGACCGAGTACGTCGCGGCATTGCCGTCCCCGAGGCCGCACGGATTCGCCAATGGACGAGAGATGCGCAAGCTGTTCTCGGAAGTTGTGCGTCGACAGGCCGAGTTGTTGGTGAGCCGAGGCGATGTCGCGGTGCTATCGGACGACGACCTGATGATGATTTCGGCTGAGGCCATCCCCGCGCCGCCGGCTGGCTCGAGCTCCAAGTCCACCACGCGACCCAACCTGGGATACGCCTGACTGACCAACGGCGCGTGATGTGGTTGAAATAAGATGTAGATACTACTAATGTAGAGTCATGCTTAGGTCTCGTCTCCTTCTCCTTTGCGTCGGCATCATCGCGTTCTTCGGGAGCAGTTCATTGCTTCCCACAGTGGTTACGCAGGCCCACCAGACCACCAACGCTGGTTGGTCATGGGCGGTCAATGGAACGTCGGGTGTCATCGACGGAGAGACCTGGTACTTCGGATCGAAGCGTCAGACGACCCTCCCCGACGGCCTGACTGTCGCCATAGAGGCAGTTGGCTCCGGAACGGGAATCGGGTCGCCCGATCAGCTCATGAGTGCGCGTGGCGGCGCGAACGGGATGTTCATGGACAACTCCATCGTTGGAGTCACCGGAGCGCGACTCGTGACCACTGACGACGGGTGCACCTACGGACAGATGTGCTCGAACCGTGGCCAGTTCGTGATCTCTTTCTCGCATCCAGTTACCGACCCGATCATCCACGTGTCCGGCCTCGGTGGTGGTGGCTACGACAGTGGTAGCAATGGAAAAACGACGGCCTGGACAGAGCTGAAGTTGTTGACCCCCAACACCACGATGACAGTTCTTGCCAACCAGAACTTTCAGTTGGTTGGCAGCGATCGTCTTGAGCCGATCACAAAGAACCCCACAACGTCATGTGGCTCGACCACGAACACCTACGGTGCAACTGCATCCGCGGCATGCGGATCGATTCGAATCAATGGAACCGTGTCCACAGTGACATTCCAAGCCGACCTCGATTCGAAGAACAATGCGAACCCGTACATCAATGGGCATCTCGAAGATGCGTGGAACATGTCCATCACGGTGAATGAAGATTTTGGAAGTGCTCCCGCGGCCTATGACTCATCAAGTGTTGCGGCCCACGTGGTTGGTTCGCTGATGATGGGGGCGACGGTCACGGCTGATCAGACTTCAACTCTCAACCCGTCGACGAACCCCGATGCGGTTGCTGCCGGGGCGGCGACGCCGGCTGAGGACGGTACGACGGCATTCGGCTCGACCGTGACTCTCGGAGCCGTCGGAAGTTCCTACACCGTTCCTGTGAGTCTTCAAGGTGTCGCGTCGAGCGCGACGCTGTGCGGTTGGATCGACTTCAACGGCAACAGCACATTCGACACTCCGTCGGAGAGGGCCTGTGCCACCCCGGCCGCCAGTGACACCACGGCGAATCTGGTGTTCACCGTGCCGGCGACCGTGACTACCAACCCGACGTACGCTCGACTACGCCTTAGCTACAGCTCGGCGGCGAACTCTCCCCTTGGCAAGGTGGACTCGGGCGAGGTCGAGGATTATCGGGTTACTTTCGCATCTCAGCAGTCCACGTCCACGTCCACGTCCACGTCCACGACGACGACGACGGTCGCTCCGACTTCGACAACCAGCACATTGGTATCGGCGGCGACGACGACGACGGTGATGTCGGGCCCGACGACCACGGTCGGATCCCAGAGCCCTCAACAAGCCAACCCGTCCACGACCTCCCCGAACAGCGGAGATCCATCGCTGCCCACCACTGGTCGAAGCAATGACGACGTGTCGAACATGGCACTCATCGCGGTGGTGGTGGGCCTGTCCCTGGTGATTCGTCGGCGCATGCTCGTCGGCCACTGACCCTCGGACCCGGCCCGGACCCCACCCGCACCCCGGGTGGAACGCCCGTTCTGCCCCCGTAGGCTTGCCCACGTCCGTTGGGGTTCCGACTCCGGCGTGATGCTGGGGCCAACCGGCCCGAGCGACCTCCGACACCTACATACACGGAAGGCAGGGACCGCCATGGCTGGCACCCCCAAGGCTGAAACGATTTCACAGCACCGCGCGCACGCGACCGACACCGGTTCGCCCGAGGTGCAGATTGCGCTGCTCAGCGAGCGCATCAATCATCTCACCGACCACCTGAAGGCTCACCCCCACGATCACCACAGCCGTCGTGGGCTGCTCATGATGGTCGGCCGTCGTCGTCGTCTTCTCGACTACGTCAAGGGTCGCAACGTCGAGCGTTACCGCGAGATCGTTGCCAAGTTGGGCCTGCGTCGCTGAGGCGCGCGCCCGTCTAGCAATACAAACAAAACCGAGCAGACAAGGGTTCGGTTGTCAGTGGCCCCGGCCGGCATCGAGGTGCCGACCCCGCCCACTGGGAACCGACCTGCTGCTCCATAGGCGATGCGGAAAGGATCCGCGTCGCGCGAAAGGAGCTCGTCATGGCCGATGCCATCCGAGTGTCGGGTCCCGTTGGGGGCACCGACAAGACCCTGTCGTTCGAGACCGGCAAACTGGCTTTCCAAAGCCAGGGAGCGGTGGTCGCCAGCATTGGCGGCAGCATCGTTCTTGCCACCGCGAACGCAGCCAAAGATGTCCGCCCCGGTGTGGACTTCTTCCCCCTCACCGTCGACGTGGAAGAGCGGGCCTATGCGGCCGGCAAGATTCCCGGTGCGTTCTTCCGTCGTGAAGGTCGCCCCAGCGAAGGCGCCATCCTCACCTGCCGTCTGACCGACCGCCCGCTGCGTCCGGCGTTCCCCGACGGCTTCCGCAACGAAGTGCAGATCGTGCTCACCGTTCTCGGCGCCGATCAGGTGAACCCGCACGACGTGCTCAGCATCAACGCCGCTTCAGCCGCGCTGATGATCTCGGGTATCCCGTTCGAGGGCCCCATCGGAGCGGTGCGCATCGCCTTCGCTCAGGACGGAACGTGGATTCCTCACCCCACCTACACCGAAGGTGAAGACAGCACGTTCGAACTGGTCGTGGCCGGTCGCGAACTGGACAACGGCGACGTCGCCATCATGATGGTGGAAGCCGGTGGCACCGAGAAGTCGTTCGAGTACTACGCAAACGGCGCGCCCAAGGTCGATGAGACCGTGCTCGCTGGTGGTCTCGAAGCCTCGAAGCGTTACATCAAGGAGTCCATCGCACTGCAGCGTCAGTTGGTGGCCTCGGTGATCGCCACCAAGGGCGCGATCACGCCGCTGTCGTACACGCCGATCCTCGACTACACCGACGACGTGTTCGCCGCCGTGGAAGGAATCGCCGGACCGTTGTTGGCCGACGCCATCAAGATCGCCCGCAAGGCCGATCGCAACGCCGCCACTGACGCCGCCGGCGATGCCGCGGTGAAGCAGTTGTGCGGCGAAGGCTCGGCGTTCGCCGGTCGCGAGAAGGAAGTGAAGGAAGCCGTGCGCTCCCTCACCAAGAAGCTGGTGCGCAAGCGCATCGTCGAAGAAGGCGTCCGCATCGACGGCCGTGGCCCGCGCGACCTGCGTCCGGTGTCGGCCGAAGTCCGCGTGTTGCCCTCGGCCCACGGTTCGGGTCTGTTCCAGCGCGGTGAGACCCAGGTCATGAACGTCACGACGTTGGCCATGCCCCGCATGAACCAGATGCTCGACACGCTCACGCCCATCACCGAGAAGCGCTACATGCACCACTACAACATGGCGCCGTGGGCCAACGGTGAAACCGGTCGCGTGGGTTCGCCCAAGCGTCGCGAGATCGGCCACGGTGCGCTCGCCGAGCGCGCGTTGTTGCCGGTGGTTCCCAGCCAGGAAGACTTCGCGTACGCGTTACGTCTGGTGTCCGAAGTGATGTCGTCGAACGGTTCCACGTCGATGGCATCGGTGTGTTCGTCGTCGTTGTCGTTGATGGACGCCGGTGTGCCGATCAAGGCCCCCGTGGCCGGTATCGCCATGGGCCTCGTCTACGCCGAGGGTAAGTACACCAGCCTCACCGACATCCTCGGAGCCGAGGACGCCTTCGGTGACATGGACTTCAAGGTGGCTGGTACCGCCGACGCCGTGACCGCTCTGCAGTTGGACACCAAGATCGACGGCATTCCCGCCGACGTTCTGGCCGCCGCTCTGGATCAGGCCAAGGAAGCCCGCCTCAAGATCCTCGACGTGATGAACGCCGCCATCGCTGCCCCGCGCACCGAAGTGGCCGAGTCCGCACCGAAGATCACGAGCATCACCATCCCGCTCGACAAGGTGGGCGAGGTCATCGGACCCAAGGGCAAGGTCATCAACACCATCCAGCAGGAGACCGGCGCCGACATCAGCGTCGACGACGACGGCGTGGTGGGCATCGTCACCATCGGTGCCGTCGAGGGCTGGCGCATGGAGGACGCGAAGGCGCGCATTTTGGCCATCGTCGATCCGCCCAAGGCCGAACTCGGCGCCGTGTACAACGGTCGCGTCGTGAGCATCACCAAGTTTGGTGCGTTCGTGAACATCCTTCCCGGACGCGACGGTCTGGTGCACATCTCCAAGCTCGGTCGCGGCAAGCGCATCAACAACGTGGAAGACGTGTTGACGCTTGGTCAAGAAATCGAAGTGCGCGTCGACGACATCGACGACAAGGGCAAGGTCAGCTTGTCGCCCGTGGGTGACGGCCCCGAGCCGCCGGCCGGTGGATCTTCGTCGGCTCCGCGCGAGTCGTCGGGTTCGTCGAACAACGGCGGACCGGTGACGGTCAGCTTCGATGACGCGTTCGACAGCGAGATCGCCGGAGAACTCGGCGACCTCGGCCCTGGCGGTAGCGCCGGTGGCGAAGGTGGCGACCGCGACGACCGTGGTGGTCGCGGTGGTGACCGTCGCGGTGGACGCGATCGCGGTCCGCGCCGTCATCGCTGATACGCCTCGGCTGTCAGAAGAGGGTCGTATTCTGACCCGGTGATCGAAAGCACGTCGCCCCGCCTCGCTGGCCTCGATGGCCTGCGGGGCTGGGCAGTGATCGCGGTCGTCGCATTTCATACCGGGCTGCTGCGGGCGGGCTGGGTCGGTGTCGACGTTTTCATGGCCCTGTCGGGCTTCCTCATCACCGGGGTGATCGTTCGCGAACTCGACGCCTCGAATGGCTTGAGATTGCGTCGTTTCTGGGGTCGACGTGCCCGACGTTTGGCGCCCGCACTCCTGGTTCTGATCGGCTTGGTGGCACTGGTTTCGGCCATTGCCCCCGATGGTTGGACCGCTCCAACCCCACGCGAGGTGTGGGGTGCATTCACGTATTCGTCGAACTGGTTGCGCCTCGGGGTCGAGCGGAGTTACTGGCAGATGTTCGACGCACCCAGCCCTTTCGACCATCTGTGGAGCCTGGCCGTCGAAGAGCAGTTCTATGTGGTGTGGCCCATCATGATGGTCGTCGCCTGGCGGCTCTGGGGTCGACGAGGAACCATGATCGTGGGAACGATTCTGGCGATCATGGCGAGTGCGTCGCAGGTGTGGTTGTCGCTGGCGCCGGTTTCGATCGAACGCATCTATGTCGGCACGGACACGAGAGCTCCGGCCTTTTTGTTCGGGGCACTGGCGAACCTAATGATTTCGCGCCTCCCACTGGCCAAGGTTCGGATTCGATTCACGCTCGCCTTCTTGATCGCGGCCGCACTTGTCGTCGCTTCGGTCGTCTTCGACGGTGATGCTCGTTGGACCTATCGCGGACCGTTGCTCGTGGCCAGCCTTTGCGGGGCCGGATTGGTGGGCTTGGTGGCCAGCCTCCACGAGTATGGATGGGCGTCACCATTGTTGGCTGGTCGTTCGATTCGTGCTCTCGGGCGTTGGAGCTACGGCATCTACCTCTTCCACTGGCCGATCGTTCTGCTGATCGGGATCGACCGCGGTTCCAGTTGGTTGCGCTTTTCAGCCACGATGGTGGTCGCCACGCTTTTGGCTTCGTTCAGTCATCGAGTTCTCGAACGACCGATTCTCGAGCACGGCGTCTCTCGCCGGTTTGTCCCGTTCGCCATGGTCGCGGTGGGAGCCGTCGTCGTGGGTTCCGCGATCACCTCCGCAGAACCCATTCCGGAAATGTCCGATCGAGACATTCAAGTGATGACCTCACCACTTCCTCAGCCGACGATACCGGCGACCCCCGGACCTCCTCCGGAGCGAGTGCTCGTGGTGGGTGATTCGGCGGTCTTCGGGTTGAGGGACGCACTCGTCGACGTTGGGCGTTCCATGGACATGGATGTCGAGGTGCGGGCCGCCCCTGGCTGCACGACGAGTCGATTGCGTGAGGATCAAAACAATCTCTTTTCGCTCGACCTTTGTGCGGCGATACGTGTTGGGTTGACCGACGACGTCGAACGTTTTCGACCCGACCGAATCATTCTCTTTTACGCCGGCACCTGGGACCCATTCGTTTGGTCGGGCGAGCGTCTCTCGCCATGTTCGAGTGATGGTGGTGCGCGCATTCGCCAAGGAATGGAAGAACTGCTGACCGACTTGGGACGAACGAGTCGAATTCAGTTGGTGATTCCGCCCCAGATGTCGGAAGCATATGCTCCGGAAACTCCGGGGGTGGCGGCGTGTTATGCGCGCGAGTATCTCTCGATTGAGGGCATCGACTTCATCCGACTCGACGAGTTCGTGTGCCCGGTCGATGTCGATCGCTGTGCCGATGAAGTGGGGGGTGTTCGTCTACGACACGACGGCCTCCACTTCTCGCCCGAGGGCATCGAAATCGTCACCCCGATGATCTTGAGCGGGGTCGAAGAGTCGCAATAGTTCCTTTCCCTACTGTGGACACGGCTTAGGCTCGGCGCATGAGTGATTCACGAATCCGTGTCGGAGTGTTCGGAGCCGGCGGTCGTATGGGTGCGTCGGTGTGCGACGCGGTGACGGCCGACCCCGACCTCGAGTTGGTGGCCGCCGTCGATCCGGCGTGTGCCGGACAGGTCACGCATGGCATCACCATCTCCGCCGATCCGCGGTCGATGGCCGATGCGGGTGTGCAGGTGGCCGTCGACTTCACGGTGGCCGCCGCAGCGCGCACGAACCTCAGTTGGTGTGGACTGCATGGTGTGCATGCCGTCGTCGGAACCACGGGTTTCTCCGACGACGACTTGTCGAACTTTCGCTCGTCGTTTCAGTCGTCGAACTGCTTGATCGCAGCCAACTTCGCCATCAGCGCGGTGTTGATGATGAAGTTCGCCGAGATGGCGTCACCGTGGTTCGACACCGCCGAGATCATCGAGTTGCATCACGACAACAAGGCCGACGCACCCAGCGGCACCGCGATGGCCACGGCCAAGCGCATGGCGGCCGCGTCCACCGAATGGGCCGCCGATCCGACCACGCACGAAGTGGTGGAAGGTGCGCGCGGTGGCAAGGGTCCGGCCGACATTCGTCTGCACGCGGTGCGCATGCGCGGCATGGTGGCGCACCAGGAAGTGATCCTGGGCGCGGCGGGCCAAACGCTCACGATTCGTCAGGACAGTTACGACCGAGTGTCGTTCATGCCTGGCGTGGTGTTGGCATGCAAGAAGATCGCCGGCCTTCCCGGCCTGACACTGGGTTTGGAGCCGGTGCTCGGTCTGTGACCCAACCCGATCTGGGTAACCGAAGTGCCCGAAAACGGACACTTTCGATACCCAGAACGCCCGCCGACCGAACGTGGGTGATCAGAGGTGTTCGAGGACGATCTCGCAGGCGCTCACGGTAATGCCGGCGCCTTCTTCCACGTTGAGTTCCTTCACGACGCCGTTCTCGATGATCGCCGAGTAGCGCTGCGAACGCGCTCCCAATCCGAAGGCCGAACCGTCCATCGCCAAACCCATCGCGTTGGTGAACACACCCGCACCGTCGGCGAGCATCAAGATTCCCTCGGCGCCGCTGGCCTTGCCCCACTGGTCCATGACCCACGGGTCATTCACGCTGACGCAGGCGATGGTGTCCACACCTTTGGCGCGCAACGCGGCCTGATTCTTCACGTATCCGGGCAGGTGCACCATCGAGCAACCGGGGGTGAACGCGCCCGGAACCGCGAACAACACGACCTTGCCCTTACCCAACACGTCGTGCGAGTTCACCGGCGACGGCATGCCGTTCTCGCCGAGCACGTGCAAGGTGACATTGGGGATCTGGCTTCCGACGGAAATCGACATGTTTGCTCCTCGAGTGAAAGTCGGTAATCGACGGGCGAAATCTAGAACAGGAACGGGCCTATTGCTCAGTCGGATGCTCGATCTCGTGCACCACCTCGGGCACGTCTCGCTTCACGCGACGCGCCGATTGGGCGAAGGACACGGCGAACAGGGCGATGACCACGTACCACTGGTAATCCTCCAGCCAATTCAAGAAGGAGCGAATCTGGTCCTCGAAGGCGTTGCCACCGGCCCACAACACGGCCAATCGAATGCTGATTCCAACCGCCAGCAAGCCCGCGTATCGGCGCGGATCCATGCGGCGGTGACCAGCCATCATCCACACCAGGTTCGAGGCACAAAAGACGATGACCACCAACCAGCCGGCGCGATCCATCGCTTTGGCGAACCAGCGATACAGGGCCGGGAGTTCGCCGGCTTGCTTCTCGGTCCATGCGATCGCTCGTTCGCCGTACCAGCGACCGAGGAAGAACAACGCGATGCCGGCGACGAAGATGCGCACGAAGCCGATGAGGGCGTAGGGGAGCGGATCGATGTACGGCACCGACGCGAAGAGGTTGCGGTTTCGACTCGACAGCGCGAGCACCGCGGCGGGATGTTCGTCCACCCACGCCGGACCGATGTTGGAACCGATGGTGCCCAACGTGAACAACAGACCCGAGGCGATCAGCACCAGACGACGGGCATTGGCCGACACCGGAGGTAATTCCGACATCGACGTGGGCGCGGTCGCGGGGTCGGGGGTGGCCTCGGACATCGGCGAGAGCCTAGGACTAAAGTGCTCTTGATGTCGGTCGGGGCCGACGGTGCAACGTGCAGTGGGGGGAAACATGTCGAGTGGAGCCGTGCGTGAAGTGAGGAATCCGGCGATTCCCGGATCCATGCAGGATGTGCCGTTATCCGTGCACCATCTGTTCGATCGCGCCGAGCGCTACTTCGGACACAAGACCATCACCACCGCGACCGCCTCGGGCATCGAACGCACCACGTACGCCGAATGGGCGGTGCGCACGCGCAAGTTGGGCACCGTACTCGATCATCTCGGCATCTCGGCGACTGGTCGTGTCGCCACGTTCGCGTGGAACACGGCTCGGCACCTCGAGTTGTACTTCGCGGCGCCGTGCACTGGTCGAGTCCTGCACACGTTGAACATTCGACTGTTCCCCGAGCAGCTCACCTACATCGTCAATCACGCTGAGGACGAGGTGATCTTCGTCGACAAGTCGATCTTCGGTTTGTTGGCTCCGTTGTTGCCAACGTTCGAGACGGTGAAACACCTGGTCGTCATGGACGACGGCAAGGGCGACGTTCCCGCCGACACCGCGGGAATTCCGGTGCATGATTACGAAGCCTTGTTGGCCGCGGCCACGCCCGCGTTGTTCACCGAGGTGCCCGAGCACACCGCGGCCAGCATGTGCTACACCAGCGGCACCACCGGGAATCCCAAGGGCGTGGTGTACACGCACCGCAGCACGTTCCTGCACACCATGGCCACGATGATGACCGACGGGTTGGGGGCCAGTGAACGCGACAAGATCCTGCCGGTGGTACCGATGTTCCACGCCAACGCGTGGGGATTGGCGCACGCCGCGGTGGCCTCGGGTGCCGACCTGGTGATGCCGGGCCCCGATCTGTCCGGTCCGGCCATCGCTAACCTCATCGTGAACGAGCGCCCCACCATCGCCGCCGGCGTGCCCACCATCTGGATGGGCGTGTTGCCCGAGCTGAAGGGTCGTGACACCTCCAGTTTGCGGGCCATCCCGTGTGGAGGCTCCGCGGTGCCGCGCGCGCTCAGTGAGGCGTACCGCGAACAACTCGGCCTGCCGATTCTTCAAGCGTGGGGCATGACCGAAACCAGTCCCATCGCCGCGGTGTGTCACTTGGACTCCGACCAGTTGTTGCTCGACGTGAACGCACAGGCTGATCTGCGCACCCAGGTGGGCCGCATCGTGTTCGGTGTGGAATGTCGTGTGGTGGAACCGGGCACCACCACGAGCGTTCCGTGGGATGGCGAGAGCAGCGGTGAGTTGCAATGTCGGGGTAACTGGATCGCGGCGACCTATTACAACGACGAGCGAGCCGGTGAGAGTTTCAGTGTCGATGGCTGGCTGCGCACCGGAGATGTGGCCGCGGTCGACGCGCGAGGTCGCATCCGACTGCTCGATCGCACCAAGGACCTCATCAAATCCGGTGGTGAATGGATCAGTTCGGTCGAGATCGAGAACGAACTGATGGCACACCCCGGTATTCGCGAGGCCGCTGTCATTGGCGTCCTCCATCCGAAATGGAGCGAGCGACCGCTCGCGTGCGTCGTGCTCGAGCCCGGCACATCGTTGAGCAAACAAGAAATTCTCGACTACCTGGCTCCCAAGTTGGCGAAGTGGCAATTGCCCGACGACGTGGTGTTCATCGACGAGGTTCCCAAAACGAGCGTGGGCAAGTTCTCGAAGAAGACCTTGCGCGATCGATTCGCGGATTACCAGTTGCCGACCGTCTGAGACGACAATGAGAGTCATGAAACGACAGTTGGGTTCTTTCACGCTCGGCGCCCGGTTGTCCGTTCTGGCGGCCTCCGTGTTTGTCATCGGTGCGTGTGCCCCCGATGCCCCCGATGCCGCGGGCGGATCGAAGATCGTCGACGACGACGTGGCCATCACCAC
>RHCK01000110.1 GCA_010030605.1 Acidimicrobiia bacterium | reverse complement strand
CTCGATGGCATCGACCCGACATTCTCGGAATTATCCGGTCGTTGGGCCGTGTGGCACGAGGACGCGATCTCTGCCCCGCCGGGATCGGAAGTGTTGGCCCGACTTCCACACGCTGACGCGGCTTTTCGGGTCGGCCGTGCGGTCGGTCTGCAACCTCACATCGAGTTCACGTCGTCGATCGTCGAGCGACTCGCGACAACCGTGAAACTCCCCGACGATGAATGGCGATCGCTCCACGACGATGTGCGGGCGAACGAGGACGATCATGCAGCGCGTTCTCGGCGACTGTTGGATGCGCTGTTCGATCGGGCCGTTCGCTGATCGCCCATCGATGATCTCGTGTCAGGAAATCTGACGCTGCAACCATTCCTCGATGTCGCGATTGGCTCGCCGTGACACGGCGGTGAAGTCACCGAAGGTGTCGAACCCGTGCGTTGCTCCGGCATACACCAGCAGATCGGTCGAGACCCCCGCGTGACGCAATCGAACTGCGTAATCGATGTCCTCGTCGGAGAAACCGTCGAGGGCACCCACCACGATCAGAGTCGGTGGCAAACCGGCGAGATCGGTCGCGCGTGCGGCGGCCGCGTAGGGCGCGACGTCACTGCCTCCCTTTGCACCACCGAGATACGCGGTCCAGCCGAAGGTGTTCGCTTCCGGCGACCAGATGGGGTCGGACCAACTACTGGAACGAGTGATCTGACGATCGTCGATCATGGGGTAGATCAAGAGTTCGAAAGCCACCGCGAACTCGCCACGATCTCGCGCCAGCAACGCCAATCCCGCCGCCAAACCGCCACCGGCGCTCGCTCCGCCAACGCCGATACGGGCGGGATCGACACCCAATTCACGGGCGTGCGCG
Source organism: Acidimicrobiia bacterium (assembly GCA_010030605.1). GTDB lineage: Bacteria > Actinomycetota > Acidimicrobiia > Acidimicrobiales > Ilumatobacteraceae > Casp-actino8. Next base: position 5,138 of record RHCK01000110.1, on the reverse strand, counting down.
TGCGCCCACGCCAAGGCCGCGTAACAATCCTCCAGCGGAGTGGGATACGGGTTTTCGGGAGCCAGCCGATACTCGACGGAGATGGCGACGATTCCGTATTCCTGGCACCACTTGTCGAAGCGTGCGTCGTCCATGCGGTTGTCGCCGATCACCAGACCACCACCGTGCATCCACACCAAACATGGCGCGTTCGAAACCGGCGTGGTGGAACGATGCACGCGGACCGATGCCGTTCCTCGGCCATCCAGAGGATGGTCCTCTCGTGTCACCCGATCAGACAGCGGCGGGGGAGGAGTTGCTCCGAACATCTCGCGAATCATCGCCACGTTCTCGACGGTGAGCGACGACAACGTGGCTCCGATGTCGACGGGTGACGCGGCCAGAAGGGCGCTCACTTCGGGATCGATGAGGGGACGAATATCGAGTGGGGCGGAAGTTCCCGGTTGTTGGTTCATGCCCAATTGTGTCATGGCCCGACGTGCGCGAATTCACGCGGGGCGTGAGGTCACGAAGCAACAATGCGGAAATCGGTGACCTGCGTGTCGTCCGTGCCGAGGTCGGTGAAGTTGTCGTACGCGCGGGCGGCCATGAATTCCTTCCAGGCGAAGGCGCGGTATCGGGCTCCGGACTCGCTCATCTCGGGCATCGGTGCGATCACCGAATCACGGGACGGGTTTTGGAAGTAGGGGATGCTGAATCGCCGATTGCGGGTCATGGGCACGACACGGTGAACCGCGGCGCGATAGCGGTCGTTGGTCCAGGCTTGCATGCAATCACCAAGGTTCACCACGATCGTTCCCGCCGAAGGAGGGACATCGATCCAGCCATGATCGAGCGACTCGGCTTGCAGACCACCGGTGTCGTCCTGCAGGAGAAGGGTGAGGGTCCCCGGATCGGTGTGATATCCGAGCGCCGTCTCACCCAGCTCGGGAAGTTCGCCTCGCTCGGCTTCCGGAACCGGATCGCCCACGGGATAGCAGTTGAGTCGGATCATGCTGCTGTGACGACTTCCGGCCACCTTGCCGCGCGACTCGTCACGCAAGCCGAGCGCGTCGTGAATGAGGTTCATGGTGCGGTCGGCCAGCACGCTGAACTCGTCGAAGAGTTCGGTCATCGTCTCTCGAAATCCGGGCAGATCTCGGGGCCAACGATTGCGGGCATCGATGGCGGCGATCGTCGGGTCGAGGAAATCGAAGACTTCCTTGTTGTCACGCTTGCGCTTCGTGAGCTCGCGATCGAAGTATCCCATCGGATTCTCGAGATCGCGGACGATCTCGTTCTTGATGCTGCGATCCGCGTCGAAGAATCTTTCGGTCTGCTTCCATGTGCGTTCGATGAGATCGTCGAGACCATGTCCGGCGATCAGGAAAAAGCCATGGTCCCGACATGCAGCGTCGACGGCTTCCATCGAGGTGGCCGAGGGATTGGAGATGTCGACGGTGGGAACGGAGAGCACGATCAATGTTGCCACACGGAGGCGAGGGAGTCGGAGGCGTACGAGGTCAGCGCGAATCGGGTTCACGAGGGAGACCCAATATTTTCTCCCCGATGATCGAACGTTGAATTTCGTCGGTGCCGCCCGCGATGCTCTGTGCGGGAGTCGACACCAACACCTCGGCGATCGTGGCATCGTGCTCGCGGGGTCCATCGACGAGCATCCCGTGCGCTCCCGCAATGATTGCGTGCAGTCGGTGGCAACGACGAGCAACTTCCGAAGCCGCGAGTTTGCCGAGCGACCCCTCGGGTCCGGGTGGTCGTCCGAGGGCGCGGGCTGCGCGAGCCCGCTGGGCGGTCCACTCGTTCACCTTCACGAACGAAATCAGATCGGCAATACGATCACGCACGACGGGGTCACGATCTCGCCCCATTTCTCGGGCCCGTTCGATCACCAGATCAGCCCGTCCCGCCCGCTGCGGGTACCAAACGTAGGTTCGAAAATGTTTCTCGGCTTCGAGTTCTGCTTCATCGAGCGCCAGGCCACGCCGACCGTCGGGAGAATCGAAGCGTGGTCGGCGCAAGGTTGCGAACGAACGTTCATGCGCGAGCGTCGCGCGGGCCACTCGCCAACCGTCGTTCACGGTGCCCACCACGAAACGAGCCGGCACCCGAGCGTCGGTCATGAAGACCTCGTTGAACGACGAGTGCCGGTTCATTTGGCGTATGGGTCGAACCTCGACGCCTGGTTGGTGCATCGGAAGCACCATGTAGGTGATCCCCTCGTGTTTGGGGACGGTCGTGTTCGTGCGCACCAACAACATTCCGTAATCGGCGTGATGGGCGCTGGTGTTCCAGACTTTCTGCCCGTTCACCACCCACTCGTCGCCGTCGAGCACCGCCGAAGCGGACAGACCGGCCAAATCGGATCCGGCTCCCGGCTCGCTGAAAAGTTGGCACCAGGTCGTGGCGCCGGTGAGGGTGGCGCGCAGAAGTTCTCTTTTGAGTTCGTGCGAGGCGTGTTCGATCAGTGTGGGTGCGGCCAACGACATTCCCGAACCAACGGGCGTTCCGACGGCGCCGATTCTCTTGATTTCTTCGGCGACCACCGAGTCGGCCCACGCTGGTAATCCGAGTCCGAACCATTCCGTGGGCCACGATGGCACCGCCCAGCCGGAGTCGACGAGTCGCTCGCGCCATTCGAGAAGACTGGAATTCTGATCCCAGTTCTCGCGCAACCATTCGCGGACGCGTTCGATGAGTTGGTCGCGATCGGAGTTCATGACCGTTCGTTCGGCGCCCTCAGCCTGCAGGCACGGATCCAGATGTCGTTCACGGTGTGTTCGGCTCGTTCCTCGTCCATGACGTCGCCGGACGTGTGCAACCACTGGGCGAAGGCCGACAGCATCGAGATCAGTGCCGCCGCTGTCGCGTGAGCATCGATCGACGGATCGGCCCAGCCTCCGCGTTTCCAACGCTCGATGGAGCGAGCGACACGCGCGATGTGATCCTGACGCGACGCGAGCCGAGCCTTGCGCACGCCATCATCGTGAGCGGCGACCTCGTCGACGAGCCGATACAGATCGGCGTTCGACCGTACAACGGCGAGGTAGTTGCGGTTGGAGATTCGGAGGTTTTCGATGGGATCGTTTCCACGAGCGCGGTCGAACGCCACCACGTTCGAGCGGATTTCTCGATCGATTCGCGCGGTGAGATGTCGGAAGAGGTCCATGCGCGATTCGAAGTAGGTATAGAAGCTTCCCCGCGCGACACCGGCACGTTCGACGATGTGTTCCACCGTGGTGTTGGCGAATCCGCGACGATCGAATTCGGCACGGGCCGCATCGAGAATCGCCGCTCGTGTGCGAGTCGCCTTGCCTCCGGCGCGAGAACTGGCCCGACGTTCGGCCGATACGCCGCTCGGCGTACGTCCTCCCCGCGTGACGACGATCGGGGTCACATGTCCTCCATCGCGACACCGGCGGCACGAAGCAATTCCGCTTGACGTTCCATGGCCCGCAGGTAGCCATCGAGCGTGCGTTGACGGGGTTCGGGCACCAAATGCGTGACACCCACCTCGCGATAGTGATCGATCTCGGCGAGGATCAGGTCCGGATCATCCTCGAGAGCGTCCCAACGGGTGCGCATGGAAATCGGGAAGGAGTTTTCGGGCCGTCCGGCGCGCAACGTTTTCACGCGTCGGGCCGTTTGCTCGGGAGTGAGGAAAGCGCCGTGCCAACCGTCGCCCACGTCGATCGCACGACGCAACGCCACGTCGGCGTGGCCACCGATCCACAACGGCACCGTTCGAGCGGGTTGTGGTTTCGTTCGCATCGAGACGTAACGCGCGCCATGAACCGGGAACTCGGCGGTGATGTGATCCTGGGTCCACACCGTCCGAAGTATCTCGATTGCTTCGTCGGTGCGCGCACCACGCTCGTCGAAAGGAACGCCCAACGCATCGAACTCGGCCTCGAGCCAACCCGCGGCCAAACCGAGGATGAATCGCCCTCCACTCATGTGGTCGATCGACGCGACCATCTTGGCGACCACCAATGGATTGCGCATGGGCAGAACCAGAACCGTGGTGCCCAAGCCGACTCGAGTGGTGCATGAAGCCACCCAGGAGAGCGCGACGAGAGGTTCGAACACGTATGCCGATGGGGGATATTCGGCGCCGGTAGGAACGGCCAGATGGTCGCTCACCCAAACGTCGGCGTAACCCAATTGCTCGGCCAGGATCGCGGCTCGACGCATGGCCTCGCCCGAAGCCGCGGGTCCGGCTTGGGGCAGATGGATTCCGGCGGTCATGGCGCTGGGCATGACCCCACCGTAGTCATTTTCGACATCAATGTCGAAAAGATGTATGGTGCCCTCGTGCACGAGATCCACGCGCAAATCGAGACCGGTGAGGGATCCATGGGCACCTACATCGTGCGACCCGAGGGCGACGGTCCGTTCCCTCTGGTGGTCTTCCTGATGGACGCACCCGGCAAGCGACCGCTCTTGCACTTCATGGCCGGCCGCATCGCGTCGTGGGGATTCCAGGTGATGCTCCCCAACCTCTACTACCGAACCACTCCGGCGTTCGAGTTGGACTTCGCCAGTCGCGAGTCGTTCGAACGCATGCGCGAGTTGATGAGCGGAATTGGCAACGCGATGGTGGGCCGTGATGTCGGAGCGTTGTTGAGACACGCCGACGCCGACGACCGGGTGGACGCGAACAACGTGGGAGTCGTCGGTTACTGCATGAGTGGCCCGTTCGCCATTTGGAACGCGGCCGAACACGCCGATCGCGTCAAGGCCGCGGCGTCGTTTTACGGCGTGCGTTTGCACGTCGAGAAGAAGGATTCACCTCATCTGCGTCTCGACGATGTTCGCGGCGAAATCTACGTGGCAGCCGCCGAGCACGACGACTACGTTCCTCTCGACATGGTGGATCGATTCGAAGCCGCCATGCAGCGAACCGACGTTCGCGGGCGGGTGGAGCGCTATTGGGGTCAGCACCACGGTTTCGCATTCTCCGATCGACCGCAACATGATGCGCGATCCGAGCAACGTCACTGGAACGTCCTGGCTGATCTGTTTGGTCGGAATCTCCTCGGACGTCGCATCGATCCATGAGCGCCGAGAGATTCGTGCGCGTCGGGTCGATCGACGGCCACGTTGCGGACGTGGTCCTGTGTCGACCACCGAACAACTTC
>RHCK01000109.1 GCA_010030605.1 Acidimicrobiia bacterium | reverse complement strand
ATGGAATTGGCGGGAAAGCAGATGACACTGTTGTTCCCGAAACGGCCGAAACGCTTTCCCCGGACCGTGTTCGGACCGATCGCGCCGGCGACGAAAACCAGGTCTCGAAAGCGGTGCACCGGCCCGGCCAGAAGGCGAACCACCCACCTCTCCCACCGCTTCATGCTGGGAGGCGAGTACGGGGTTCCGTTCACAGTGCCGAGGCTAACCACGGGACCGGAGATGCCGGTTTCTCCCTTGGGTCGCAAATCACACTTTCCCCCGGTCCGGACGGTGTTCCGAGCCCGAGAGGTCGCTAGGTTTCGTCCCGCCCCCATTTCGTCGTCCGAGAGGTCGGAACACTCGATGAACGTTCGCAAAAAAGTGACCGTGCCCGATCTCGCGCAATGGCGCGAGTCCGGTCGCCGGATCTCGATGATCACCGCGTACGACGTGATGTTCGCTCGTATCGCCGACGAAGCCGGCGTCGACGTCATCTTGGTGGGCGATTCCGTGGGAATGGTTGTTCAGGGACACCGCAACACGATTCCCGTCGAACTTAGCGACATGGTGTACCACACCCGCAACGTTGCGCGGGCCGGCACGGCCGCGCTCGTCGTCGGCGACCTCCCGTTCGGCTCGTACCAGGCGAGCCCGCAACAGGCGGTCGAGTCGTCGATCGAGCTCACCAAGGCCGGAGCCGAGTGCGTGAAGCTCGAAGGTGGCGTGCATGTCGCGAATGCCATCGATGCAATCACTCGGGTCGACATTCCGGTGATCGGCCACATTGGTCTGACCCCGCAGAGCTATCACCGCATGGGTGGACACAAGGTTCAGGGTCGCGTCGAAGGCTTCGAAGCGGGAAGCCGCAATCGTTTGCTCGAGGACGCCTATGCGGTCGAACAAGCCGGAGCTTCGGCCATCGTCCTCGAAGGAATTCCATACGATCTCGCCGGGGAAATCACCATGAAAGTCGGTATTCCGACCATCGGTATCGGAGCCGGCAACCAGTGCAACGGGCAGGTCCTCGTGTTGCACGACGTGCTCGGTCTGAGCGACAGCAAATTGAAGTTCGTGAAGCACTACGCCGGTCTCCGGAACGCATCCATCGATGCCATTCGCCAGTATGTCGAAGAAGTCGGATCCGGCGAGTGGCCCGACATGGAACACTCCTTCAAGTAGTCGTGATCACCGTTCACACGAGCGCCGAGGTGCGCCGACTCGTTCGAGATTCGAGAGCGAGAGGAAATTCGATCGGCTTCGTCCCGACGATGGGCGCCTTGCACGCTGGCCACCGAAGCTTGCTGGAATTCGCTCGGAAAGAATGCGACCTCGTCGTTGCGAGTATTTTCGTCAATCCAAAACAATTCGACCAGGCTTCGGATGTACCCACAAGATCACGAGGTCATGGTCTCCGTGCCGAGACTCGGCGCGATTTTCGAGGGAGCCAAACGTCCCGGACATTTCGATGGCGTGGCATTGGTGGTCACCAAACTGCTCTCGACCGTCTCCCCCGATGTCGCCTACTTCGGTCAGAAAGACTTCCAGCAAACCTTGGTCATTCGTCGTCTGGTGCGCGACCTGGACCTCGGGACTCGAATCGTCGTCCTACCCACCGTGCGGGAGACCGATGGTCTCGCGCTTTCGAGTCGTAACGTCCGCCTCGGCTCCCACGCGAGACGTGCGGCGATCGCCATACCGACGGCGCTCGACGAGGCCCGACGATCCTTCGACGCTGGTGTGATCGAGTCCGGCGAACTGACGAGAACGGTACGAGAGTCGATCACCGCCGCCGGACTCCATGTCGATTACGTCGACGTCGTCGATGAGAATTCGCTGGAATCACTCGACGTCTGCCGACCGGGCGCCGTCATTCTCGTGGCGGCCACCATCGACGGAGTTCGACTGATCGACAACGTTATTCTCGGGAAATGACCGAGGTCGTTCCCGAAGGTTGCTTGTGGGATCTCGGCGCGCCGACCATCGTCGACTCTGCTGCCGAACTGAGCGATGTGACCTCGGATGTTCTCATCGTTGGCGCCGGATTCACTGGTCTCTGGACCGCGTATTACTTACGAGAGTTGGCACCTCATCTGTCGATCACGATCCTCGAGAAACATCGCATCGGCTTCGGTGCCAGTGGACGCAATGGTGGATGGGCCTCCGCCCTTCTTCCCATGTCCGTGCAGTCGTTGGTAACCCACCATGGTGTCGAGGCAACGCGTTCGACTTTCGCGACAATGAATGCCGCCGTCGATGAGATCGTGGGACACGGACGCGCCTGGGGAATCAGCGACACCATCTCCAAGGGCGGTTGGATTCAGCTGGCCCATTCTGTTGCCCAGCTCGACCGCTTGTACGAGCAGATCCGAGTCGCCGAAGAATTGGGGATTCCAGAAGCGTTGGGAGTCGTTCTTGGGGCCGATGAAGCACGATCCAAGGTTGATTCACGTGACAGTCGCGGAGGGCTTTTCGACGAGAACTGCGCCGCCATTCATCCGGGCACACTTGTTCGCACCCTTGGCAACGAAGTACGTCGACGGGGCGTGACGATCATCGAAGGGATTTCGGTCCTCGCCATCGAACCCGGCGGAGTATTGACCGATCGCGGTCCGATGCGCGCCCCGATCGTTCTTCGGGCGACCGAAGCGTTCACCGCATCAATGACCCGTATGCGTCGAAGAATCGTCCCGCTGTATTCGCTGATGGTGGCCACGGAGCCTCTTCCTCGCGAAGTGATCGACTCGATCGTCAGTCCCTCACGACCCACCTTCAATGATGCACGCCACATGATCGTCTACGGACAGAGAACTCCCGACGATCGAATCGCGTTTGGGGGAAGGGGTGCGCCATATCACATCGGTTCGCGAATCTCGCCCGACTTCGACCACGACCAAAGAGTGGCTGGGATGCTCGTGTCGACGCTACGGGACATGTTTCCCGTGCTGTCCGAACACCGGTTCACGCACCACTGGGGCGGACCTCTTGGTGCTCCGCGAGATTGGCACTGTTCAGTCCAGTTCGACCCGGCCACCGGTCTCGGCCATGCGGGCGGATACGTCGGAGACGGAGTCACCACCACCAACGTGTCCGCACGTGCACTCGTCGACCTCGTCTTGGGACGCGACACACCCTTGGCTCATCTTCCATGGGTCGGTCACCGTCACCGAAGTTGGGAACCGGAACCAGTTCGTTGGATCGCGATCAACGCTCTCACCCGTCTCGCTGCGATGGCCGACGCACGAGAACGCTCGTCCGGACGACGGGCCCACCGGATCGAGTGGCTACTGGGTCGCGTCTTGGGTCATTGACTCCGCGGCGTCAACGTCGTTGTGTCGGGTCCGGCGTGTGGGCGCGATACCTGACCGTATGAACTCCGTCGCCCGAGAGGATCGAACCTCGAGCGAAAAGCCGTCCCGACTCCCAGTTGGACAATCCCAACTCCGGACGACGCAGCGCATATTGCCCATCGACCCATCGGGTGAAACCATCACCGACGAAGGGGGCATCACAACCGCGATAGATGCGATCCTCGGTTTCGGGGGACTCGACAATGGCACTCACGATGAAGCGCGGGCTGTGGGCGTTGAAGAGAGCGATGGCCTCGTCGACATCGCGCACCCGAACGATGCTCAACTCCGGCGACGCATCCCATTCCCACTCGGTGGCCAGGATCGATGAATCATCCTCGTGAACCACGTCGAGGCTCTCGGTTGAGATCACATCGATTGCTCGATCGACCACGTGCAAACGCGCAGTAACTCCGAGTCTGCGAGCAGCCAGCGACACGCCTTCAGTAACGGCCTCGTCGATTTCGGATGATCGTCCGATGAGGACGACCACGTTCACGGTGTTGCAAACCTTGCGGTCGAGGGATGCCTCGATGCATCCCCGTACACGCTCGGACGACACCCCCTCGTCGATCAGCATCCACGCTCCCCCGGTTCCGTGCAGGCTGACCGCGATTCCCGACTGCCTGGCGACAGCGCCGAGTTGCGCCACGGCCGGACCACTGCCACGGGCCACGGCGAGGGCCAAACGACGGTCCGAGAACAGCGCATGGCCAGCGGACCGTTCTGCTTCCTCCACCAACTCGACGCAGCCGACCGGTAGTCCGGCGGACACCAACGCCGGCCGCAGGGCGTGCTCCATGATCGCCTTGGCCGTGCCCAAGGCATCACTACCAATCCGCATCACCGCCACGTTGCCGCCACGGAGCACTCCGGTGGCGTCGGCGAACACGTTCGGACGGCCCTCGAACACGAATCCGACCACTCCGAGCGGCGCCTTCAGCACGTCGACCGACCATTTGTCATGGCGGACCGTTTCGATAGGCGTCACCGCCCCGGATGGCGCCATCTCGCGCCATAGTTCGAGCGCCTCGATCATGTCGGCACGCATGCGCGCCGACAGAGCCAAACGCCCGGTGGCCCGACCCGACGAACGAGCGCGTTCCACGTCTGCTTCATTCGCCGCGGCGATGGGAGTGAACGTCTCGTCGTTCGCAAGGAGCCCGGCGAAATGATCGAAGAAGTGGGTGACCCGGTCCTGTTCGATGAAACCCATCGCTTCGAACGCGGTGCGGGCGCGGGACACCGTTTCATCGACTGTGGCGGCTACGGAGCGGGGCACACGAACGAGCGATCCGTCCTCCTGAATCACGATCAGCCGGTCGCCGGGGCGGAAGCGGCTTGCGGTGTCGGCGTCGATTTCCACCCAACGAGATCCACCGAAAGGAATGCGGGTGCCGGCCACCAACTCGGTGAGCTCTCCGGTTCGCGCGCCATCTTTCATGCCGTGGAGACTAGAGCGCGCCGTGACGTTCGCGATCGCTCGCCCGCTGCGAGAAGGTCTACCCTGACGGGATGCCCGAGAAAGACGACGATCGGTTTTACTTCCGCCAGCTGCTGTCCGGACATGATTTCGCCACCGGAGATCAAATGGCTCGTCAGATGGTGAACTTCGTGTATCTCGTGGGTGACCGGGCGACCGGAGAGTGCGTCATCATCGACCCGGCCCACGGTGTCGATGAGCTTCTGGACATTGTCGAGTCCGACGGTATGCATCTGACGGGAGTGTTGGCGTCCCACTATCACCCCGATCATGTGGGCGGTTCGATGATGAACTTCCGGGTCGAAGGCGTGTCCCGTCTGCTCGAACGCTGCGAGGTTCCCATTCATGTCAACCAGAACGAACTTCCCTGGGTGACTCGGACCACGGGAGTGTCCGAGGAACACTTCGAGGTTCATGGTTCGGGAGACGTCGTCTCGGTCGGCGCTCTCGAGATCACCTTGCTTCACACGCCGGGTCACACACCGGGATCCCAGTGTTTCCACGTTGGGGGCTGTCTGCTTTCCGGAGACACACTCTTCCTCGACGGATGTGGTCGAACTGATCTGCCCGGCAGCAATCCCGACGACATGTTCGACAGTCTGCAGAAGTTGAATTCCCTTCCGAACGACACGATTCTTTTTCCCGGACACCGTTACTCGCAGGCGCCATACGAGGAAATGGGACACGTGAAACAGCACAACTTCGTTCTGAAGCCCGCCACCAAAGAACAGTGGATGATGATTTTCGGCGGCGGCTGACGCGCTACGCGAAGGCCGCAACGAGTGCGCTCACACCGGCGAGGGCCAACAGAATCAACACCAGACGGCGCGCACCGGTTTCGGGAACTTTTCCTCGCAGAAGGAAACCCACACGCGAGCCGATGATCAAAACCGGGACCGCCAACACCGCGTGGATCACGGTGTCGCCATCGACATCACCACCCACGATGAAGGCGATCAACGAGATCACTCCGGAGGCGGTGAAGACGGTGTTGATGGTCGGGCGAAAGACCGACATCGGCAGCTCGCGAGCTTGCAACACGAAAACCAAGGGAGGACCGTTCGTCGACAACGATGACGCGAGCGCACCGCTGAGAACTCCACACACCCAATCCAGCCCGACCGACGACCGCACCGGACGGCGCGACATCAGAAAGACGACCGCGCCGAGCACGCTCGCTCCCAGCACTCCCCGCAGGACCCGCTCATCGACACGCTGGAAGAGCAACAAACCCATCGGAATGCC
>RHCK01000108.1 GCA_010030605.1 Acidimicrobiia bacterium | reverse complement strand
AGAACGATCGACAGATGTTCGGTGAGGCTGGAATGCGGTGCCATGCTCGGACCGGTTCCGGTTCCGCTCGTTCCCTTACGAGCGTTGGCGAACATGCGGGCCGCCGCAACGATGTCGTCGGCGGGCACGTCGCAGCGTCGTGACACGTACTCGAGGTCGAACGTGGACACCGCGTCGGCGAGCTGAGAGAAATCGGCGACCCACTTCTCGCAGAACTCGTGATCGAACAGACCCTCGTCGATCACGACTTTCAGGATTCCCGCCATCAACGTGGGGTCCTCGCCGGGCTTTGGTGCGAGGTGAATGTCGGCCTGAGTGGCGAACTCGGTTCGACGCGGGTCGATCACGATGAGTTTCATGCCGCGCTTCTTCGCGTCGCGCAACACGACGTAGGGGTTGGTTCCCTGCAGTCCGCCAACGGGAGCGAAGCTCGAGACCATCGGGTTGTATCCAATGGCCAACAACACGTCGGCGTCACTGAAGTTGTGGTAGCCCGCTTCCCAGATGCCCACCCGGAACGGAGCGGTGGTCTTGGCGGGTTGGTCGATCGTGACCGACGTGTAGAACGACGGTGAGTCGAGTCCTTGGTGGAACGCTCGTGCCGCGGGAACGGCCAACGAGTTCTGGTAGCCACCGGTTCCGGTGTACGACGCGATGGCTCGCGGGCCATAGGTGTCGAGGATGCGCTTCAGTTCGGCGCCGATGGCATCCATCGCATCCTGCGACGAGATCTCTTCGAAGGTTCCGTCGGAGCGGCGACGCAACGACGTCCGCAGTCGACTGGGGTGAGTCATCTGTTCGGGGATCTGACGTCCCTTGATGCAGGTGTAGCCGGCGAAGAGCGGGTCTTCGGGAACGCCTCGAATGGCCACGGCTTGTCCGCCGGCCACGTCGACCTCGATCGGGCAACTGGCGTGGCAGAAGCGACAGAACGTGTGATGCGTCTCGACGTTGCTGTCGGCGGATGTCGATGTCTCGGCGATGGTCATTCGAGCCCCCTCGTGTGCCTCGACCCCACGAGGCAACCACAAACTAACCCAGCGATTAGTTTGTGTCGTACCGAAGCCAGCAGCGCCTCCGGAGTCGAGTGAGGGATCCATGTCAGCACAGTCCGTCGACCAACTGATCCACCGAGAGCAGGCGGCAATCGCCTGCCCGTATCCGATCTTCGCCGGACTCCGTCAGGCCGACGGTGTTCCTTACAACGCCGACCTGGGGGCGTGGATCATCTCGCGATACGACGACGTGCGCGCCATCCTGCGCGACACCGACCGTTTCTCCAGTCTCAGTCCCACCGGCCCGGCCCAGGCCGGCGAAGCCCTGATGGCGGGGATCATGGAACTGATGAAGGATCCGGAGATGGCGGCCGTTCTCGGTTCGAACACCATGACCCGCGGTCGAGTGGCGGTGCTTCTGAACGCCGACCCGCCGGATCATCGTCGGCAACGCAAGTTGGTGAACCCGGCGTTTCGCCCCGATCGCATCCGGGCGATGGAGCCCGCGATGGTCGAGATCACCTCGCGACTGCTCGCCGACGTCACCGACGACCTGAGTCGTACCGGCGTGACCGACATCGTGACCCGGTTCGCCGTGGGACTCCCGATGACGATCATCGCCATGGCCCTGGGCGTGGCCGACGACGACTTGTCGACGTTCAAGCGCTGGTCCGACGACATCGTGATGCCCGTCGGCAACCATTCGCCGTCGGTCGAACAGGTGAAGGGCTTTCTGATCTCCACCAAGGAGTTCACGGAGTATTTCCTCGCGCAGATCGCCACCCGAAAAGTCGCTCCCACCGGCGACCTTCTGTCCGATATCGCCAATGCCCAGATCGACGGCGAGGAACTGACCGACGACGAACAGTTGGGCATGTTGCAGCAATTCCTGGTGGCGGGCAACGAGACGACGACCAACCTGATCGGCAACATCGTGCGGCGTCTGGCCGAAGAACCCGATCTTCAGGATCGGGTTCGCGCCAATCCGGAACTGATCGAAGGTCTGGTGGAGGAGATGTTGCGGCTGGAGGCGCCGGTGGGTGGCCTGTTCCGGCAAGCCAAGGTCGACGTCGAGATCGCCGGCACCCGCATTCCGGCCGGTGACCACCTGTGGATCCTGTTCGCATCGGCGAATCGGGACGAATGCAAGTTCGATTCCCCCGACTCCGTCGATCCGGCGCGTTCGAATGTCAAGGAGCACCTGGCCTTCGGAAACGGTGAACATTTCTGTCCCGGAGCGGGTTTGGCGAGATCCGAGGCCCGTATCGCCACGCAGATGCTTCTCGGGGCACTGCGGAACATCCGTTTGGCGCCCGACAACGACTTCCGGTTCGGCGACTCGTTCGTTTTGCGCGGTCTCACCGGTCTGCGCATCACCGCCGACGTGGCCTGAACCCGACGGACGAAGGCCGGGTCCGTGGGCCCGAAGATTGCGTGGTGTCGTTGGACATAGCGCCGGAACTAATCGGTCGGTTAGTTTCTGCTGGTCGGATCGTGGAGTCCGACCGGATCGGGGGAACCCGCTTCCGAACGAATGGGGGAGACATGGCCGATCGTTGGATCACCGACCGGGCACCGAGCAAGCGGTGGCCCCACTACACGCGAGCGAACGCGGGTGAGGTTCTCAGTTCGTCGGCGAGTCCGTTGAGTCAGCAGTTCTGCTGGGAGAACGGAATCCTGTTGGGGTGGCGCGACGGATACGTTCGCGGCGGCAACTACACCTTCGATGAGTTCACCGACGGCGAGCCCGAGGTGTGCGGATTTTTCGCCGGTTACTTCTACATCAACCTGGCGAACGTCCGCATGCAGGCCGTCCGCAGTCCGTTGTTGACGGTCGAACAACTCGACCTGGCGTTCTTCGGCGACCATCCCGAGGTTCCGCCCTACGAAGCGCACCCACTCGACGAGCGTCCCGATCTGGTGGAGGGCATCCTCGCCCACCTCGGATTCGTCATGACCACCACGTCGATCCCCGAAGTGGACGCCGAGAAGGTGATGACCATCGAGTTGCGTCGCGGTCGACCCGATCTGACCACCTTGAGCGACGCTGGTCTTCTGGCGCGGGCTCGAATGTTGCAGCCGTTGTTGCGCAAGTTGTTCGACAGTCACACTCCGCCGTCGTCGGACTCGGCCATCGCTCCCGGCGTGTTGGGCGCGGTGTGCGCCGCGATCGGTCAACCCGAAACGGCCATGAAGTTGATCGCCGGAATCGGCGAGGTCGATTCGGCCGAACCGAGTTACCGCATGTGGGATCTGTCCCGTTCGGCCAACGCGTCGTCGGTCGTGACCAAGGAGTTCGAGGCCGGCGTGACCGGCTTGTTGGCGCGCCTGCGTGCCTCCTCCGATGCCGGTGCCAAGAAGTGGTTGGCCGACTTCGATCAATTCCTGGTGGAGTTCGGTTCTCGCGGACCGAACGAATGGGAGATCAGCGCCGACACCTGGGAGACGAAGCCCGAGATCGCCTTGGCGGCCATCGATCGCATTCGTCTGCAAAGTGACGGTGAATCGCCCAGCATTCGAAATCAGCGGATGGCCGACGAGCGTCGCCGTCTCACCGACGAGGTTCGCGCCTTGGTGAAGCCCTTGGGCGAGGAATTGGCCGGACAGTTCGAGGGCGCATTGGTGGCCGCCAACCAGATGGCCATTCGTGAGCGCACCAAGACCAACATCATCCGCGCGTTGCACGAGGTGCGTATGGTCTTTCGTGAGTTGGGTCGACGTCGTGCGGCCGATGGCTCACTCGCCGATCCGCATCACGTGTTCGCTCTGTTGGAAGAAGAACTGGATCAGTTCTTGTTCGACGGTGCATCGATGAAGGACACCTTGGCCACGCGTCACGCCGATTGGCAGGAACTGCAGAAGCTCGAACCACCGTTCTTCATCAAGAACGGTGTCGTTCCTCCGTTGTCGCAGTACAAGAAAAAGGGACAAGGCTCGGCCACCAAGGCGGTCACGGGCGACGTCGTGCAAGGCGTGCCCGGTTGCACCGGTGTCTACGTCGGACGCGCGCGCGTGGTGCTCGATCCGTCGGACCCGGGCGAACTCGAGCCCGGTGACGTGTTGATCGCGCCGAACACCGACCCGGCGTGGACGCCCTTGTTCATGTCGTGCGGTGCGGTGGTGGTGAACGTGGGCGCCGCGATCAGTCACGCCATCATCGTCAGCCGCGAACTGGGTCTGCCCTGTGTGGTGTCGGCGACCGATGCCACCTTGCGCATCGTGAGCGGTTCGTTGATCGAGGTCAACGGCGACACCGGTGCGGTCACGATTCTGGAGGTGCCCGCATGAGCAAGCCGTTCCGTTTCGGGTTGCAGGCGTACGCGCCTGCCAGTGCCAAGGACTGGCGCGACCTGGCCCGCAAGGCCGAGTCCATGGGGTTCTCGTCGTTCCACTTGGCCGACCACGTGATCGGACCCGGTCCGGCGCTGAACGCCACCGGACATCCGGTGCAGACCGTGGCCGCCATTCCGGCGATGGCGGTGGCCGCCGAAGCCACCGAGACCATCAAGGTCGGATGCCGCGTGCTGTGCGTGGACTATCGCAATCCGGTGATGTTGGCCAAGGAAGTCGCCACCCTGGACTTCTTCTCCGAAGGTCGATTGGAACTGGGAATCGGCGCTGGCTGGCTTCAGAACGAATACGAGGCCATGGGCATCCCCTTCGATCGTGCCGGTGTGCGCATCGATCGCATGGAGGAAGTCATCGACTTGCTTCGTGCGTCGTTCGCCGATGGCGAATTGAACATCGACGGTCGTCATGTTCACGCCGTCGGTTTCGAGGCCGTTCCGAAGCCGGTGCGCAAGCCCGGCCCCCCGCTGATGATCGGTGGCGGTGCGAAGCGTGTTCTCACCATCGCCGGTCGCGAGGCCGACATCGTGAGCCTCAACTTCAACAATTCGTCCGGCAAGCTCGGGCCCGACGGCATCGGGTCCTCGACGGCCGAACTCACCGATCAAAAGATCCAGTGGGTCAAAGAGGGCGCCGGTAGTCGCTTCGATGAGATCGAAATCGAGATCGCCGCGTACTTCACCATCGTCACGCCAGACGGAGAAGGAACCCGTGCCAAGATGGCGCCGATGTTCGGCATGACCCCCGAAGTGTTCGCCGAGCATCCCAACGCCCTCATCGGTTCGGTCGACGAGATTTGCGACCGCATCGTCGAACGTCGCGAGCGTTTCGGCATCAGCTACGTGTCGTTCGGAGCTTCGGTCATCGATGCCGTTGGCCCGGTCGTCGAGCGACTCGCCGGCAAGTGACGCGGAACATCAGGACACGAGAAATCAGCACAGCAGGACTCAGGACACGGAGAATCACATGAGCGTCGACATCACGAACTTCAACCCATTCGATCCCACCACGCAGCAGTGCCCATTTCCGCACTATGCCAAGATGCGCGAGGAGGCTCCCGTTCATCCGGTGAGCAGCATTGGTGTGCACATGGTGACCAAGCACGATCTGGTCATGCAGGTGTTGCGCGATCCGCAGACGTACTCGTCGATGTTCGGTGGCGCGGGCATGCCACTCAGCGGACCGGAGCGCGAGCGTTTCGCCGAGGTGATGTCGAAGGGCTATCCGCGAGTGCCCACGATGCTCACCGCCGATCAGCCCGAGCACACGCGCTACCGGCGTTTGGTGTCCCGCGCGTTCCATCCCAAGGTGATCGCCGAGATGGAGCCGGTCGTTCGCGAGATCACGGTGGGGCTCATCGAATCCTGGATCGACAAGGGTCGCATCGAGTTCGTGAAGGAATTCGCGGTTCCGCTTCCGGTTCGGGTGATCGCCAAGGCGCTCAACGTTCCCGACGATCGACTGGCCGACTTCAAGCGTTGGTCGGACGACTCCATCGCTGGTATCGGCACAAACATCTCGATCGACGACCGCATCAAGGCCGAGTACGGCGTCAACGAGTTCCAGCATTACTTCGCCGAACAGATCGAGCTGCGTCGCACCCATCCCCAGGATGACCTGCTCACCAATCTTTTGAACGCCACCATCGACGATGACGATCCCGAGGTGACCGACAATCGTCAGTTGGACATGCCCGAAATGCTCAGCATCGTTCAGC
>RHCK01000107.1 GCA_010030605.1 Acidimicrobiia bacterium | reverse complement strand
ACCAGCCTCGTCAGTCGGTCGGCCGAGCCCGGACGGCAAGGAGAGGCCATGGGCATCTTCAGCAGCGTGCAGAATCTCGCGCAGGTTCCCGCTTCGGTGTTGGTTGGCTACGTCACGTCCAGCATCACGTCCGCCACACCTTTGGTGGTGTCGGGTATCTGCATCGCGATCGCCGGTCTGTTGTTCCTCGGTTTCTTCCGACCCACCTACGTTTCCGATGATCCGGCACCGGCGTCGGCCATGTCGCACTGAGCGCTCATGACCGATTCGCGTCTGCTTTCCATCGCGGCCGGAGTTCATCCGGAACTCGCCCCCGCCGACATGGTGACCACGGCAGCCGTGGCCGGCTGGCCCGCTTGCGGTATTTGGTTCGACGGCAACACGTGGACCGACGCGACCAGTCGCGAGGTACGTCGTCGACTCGACGACTCCGGAGTGATCGCCCTCGACATGGAGCCGATCATTCCGGCCGAGGGTGCCGACGATCATGCGCCGCGACTCATCGACGCGGCGGCGTACGTTGGCGCGCGATTCGTGTTGTTCACGAGCCGACTGAAGGATCATGGTGCGACAGCCGATCGGTACGCCGAGGTGTGTGCCATGGCCGAACCCCACGGGATCACCGTGGTGTGCGAATTTCTGCCGATCTTCCCGTTGTCGACGCTCGACATCGCCGCGTTCGTCGTGGATCGAGCACACGGCTCGAACGCCGGCATCCTCGTCGACAATCTGCACCTGTCGCGTTCGGGTGGTGCCGTTGCCGACCTCTCGAAGTTCGATCGTCGGCTATTCCCGTACGTCCAGATCGCCGACGCGCCGGGCTCACGACCGAGCGACATTGGGGCACTGCTGGACGAAGCCCTGAATGGACGCCTTCTGCCGGGAGACGGCCAACTACCGATCGGTGAGTTGCTCGCGGCGGTTCCCGATGTGCCGCTCTCGTTCGAGGTGCGATCGCGCCATCTTCGCGAGACCCACACCGATGCGACGGAACGCGCCAAGGTGCTGCTCACGGCGGCGCGGAGAACCTGCCACTAACGAAACGCGACCGTCGCGAACAGCCACGCTTGTGACGTGCCGGTTTGCGACCACGTTGGTGAGGACACGGAAGATCCTGACATCGCCACGTTCGTATCGGCGAGGCCGATCGACACCGAGCCGGAACCGGGAGTGGAGTTGTTCGAAAGCCGCAAGGTGAAACCCATCGACGTTGCCAATGACGGAGACGTCGCCCCGTTCGTGGCCATGATCGACACCACGACGGCGTTCGATGCGTTGGTGACGACGTTGGTGGGAGGGGTGAAGGTGGTCGAGGCGGTGGCGGTTCCCGACACCACGCTCGACGTGGCGACGACCGGCGTCGCTGAGTTCCCGTTCGTCCGGCCGTAGTTCACGATGCGGGTGCTCGCACCCGAGCCGTTCGCCTGAGGGTCGAGCGTCACCGATGTGCCGGCGTCGGCCACGCGCCACGCGACGAAGAGGTACGAACTCGATGATCCGCCGATGCCTTGGCTGACGAGTTGGTTCCAACCGGTCGGAGTGGTGGGTGCCTTGTTTCGACCGCTGACGGACACGAGAAGCAACACGTCGCCCGATTGCGTGCCGGTCGGATACGGAACGTTGATCGACGTGCCCGTGGAGGAGACATCGGATCCGGCGGCCAGGTATGACAAGCGCGGCACCAAGAATGGAACACTCGAAGTGCTGCGAGGCAACGACCACGGAGTCGAGCCGGGAATATCGATGTAGGGAAGTTCGGTGTACGTGTAGGTGGCGTCGGGCGCGGCTCCGCTGTCGGTGCACGCGACCAGCCCGTTGCTCACGATCGGGATAGATGGGGCGAGGCACACCGTCGATGTCGCGCCACCGACCAAGGTTCGTTCGACCGAATACGCGACACTTCGTGGGGCATTCACGGGATTCCATTCCAGTTTGATGGTGCGACCGGCCATCACGGGGGTGATCACCGGCGCCACGGCGGGGGACAGCGTGGCACCGGTGAATCCCGAGGTGGGGGAGGAGCTGGCGGCGGAGAAACGGGCACTCGTCGATGCCGGGCCGATTCCGACCTGGAACACGAGAGTGGTCAATCCCGCCACCGCCGCCAACCACCTCATCTCCTCATCAGCCCCACGTGATGGTGTTGCACTGGCGACCCGCTTCGCAGACACCGATCGGCTGGTTCGCACTCTGCACCGCACGGAACGTGAGCGTGATGGTGGTGTTTCCACCTTGAAGGGCGTTCGGCGCCAGAAGTGGCAACAGATAGTCGATATCGAACGACACCGCGGTGTTCGTCGTGGCCGCCGTCTTCGAGATGAGGATGTGCTCCACTGTCGATCCCGAGACGACGTTGGTGTCGGTTCCGTCGAGGATCTTGTACGTGGTGCCGTTCATGATCTTCGTCGAACCGGCCGCCACGTAGAACTGCAGTCCATTCGCGCCGGCGGTGTACAGGTTCGTGCCGGTGGTGGC
Organism: Acidimicrobiia bacterium; assembly: GCA_010030605.1. GTDB lineage: Bacteria > Actinomycetota > Acidimicrobiia > Acidimicrobiales > Ilumatobacteraceae > Casp-actino8. The sequence continues at coordinate 3,618 of RHCK01000107.1, read as the reverse complement.
GACGGCGACATCGACCGCGAGCCACGCGGTCGAACTTCCGGTGTACTTCACGTTGTACGAGCACGAGTCGAGCGTCTTGGAACCGGTGGCGGCCGCCTTGGACGAATCACCCGGAGCCATGCCCGACACGTTGCAAACGACACTGCTGGTGTCTCCGAGCCCGACGGTGACAGTGCCCGACGCGAAGGCGTTGGCGCCGCTCGTCTCGGAGGCGCTGAACAACGCCAGTGTCGAACCGATGACCAGCGTTCCCATGGCGGCGATGGCCAGCAGACCCCCTCCGATACCCATCGAAAAGCGTGCGGTTGATGTCTTCATGTCATTTCCTCTTCCTGTTGTTGTGTTGTGGTGATCGGGACCCTGGTCATCAGCACGGCCAAGTGGGCCAGAAGCAGGGCGCAGAGAAGGACGATTCCGAGTCGGGGTCGTTGCAGAGCGAAAAGCAGGTAGCCAGCACGTGGTAGTCGCGTGCCGTACACACCGATCACGTTGGCGGGCTCGACGGCTTGCGTGTCGACCGCTGGATTGGCGTCACCCTTCGTTCGGAACGTTCGAATTCCGGTGTCATCGGTGTTCCGAGCAACGATGCGGTGCGTGACGAGCGTGGCGTTGTCGTCCGTGTGAAACGTGACGATGCGTCCGGGCTCGAGGGTGGTGGCCTCGTTCTCCGAGATGGGCCGGATGATCACTGCGTCGCCGGTATCGAAGGTGGGCGACATCGATCCTGATCGGACGATCAACACCTCGCCCCCAAATCCGCGAAGCCCATCGTGATGTTGCGACAGGGAACTCATGACGACCATCGCAATGGTGAGCAACGCCAGTGTGCCAACCGCACCCGCGCAGAATCCGCGGACGCAGCGGGTCATGAAATGAATGAATCTCGGAACCCGAAGATCGTCGACGTGGGTTGATTCGGTGTTGTCGGCGACGAGCACGCGAACAGTAAAGACTCGCCCTTATCAGATCGTCCCCGACGGATGTACCGCGAAACGGGTACAAGTCTCCTCGCGTGATGCGAGGTCAGTGTTCGGTGCGTGAAGTGGTGAAGTAGTCATCCAACGCGAAATCGTCGGGCTGCTCGAAAAAGGAACGCACCGACACGATCAGTCCGGATTCGTTCACCGTGAAGATTTCGATTCCGTTCACTTCGACGCGATCGTCTCCCAAGTGGCCCTCGTTGTGCATCACCACCGCGGCCTCGAAACCAGCTTCGATGATTTGCCGAGGGTGCAGATACCAGCGCCGTCCGGGACGAAATGATCGATCCCAGGAATTGTGGACCGCGTCCAGTCCATGCTTGGGCGGGGCACCCACGGGATCCTCGAACACCACGGTGGGAGAAAAGAGTTTCACCCACGAGTCGCGGTCCTGAAGGTTCCATGACTCCACGTGTCGTTCGACGGCGACTCGAGCCTTACCCATGCGCCAGTTGTACACGATCGGCGTCGGGTCACGCATCGTTCGTCGTACCCGACTAATTTGACGTTGTTATCTGTCGTTGTCACGTGTCCACCGGGGAGTCAGTCATGCGTCGTTGTGTTCGTGCCGTTTCCATCGTGTCCGTCCTCGCATTGTTCGCCTGTTCGGGGGACGATTCGGGTTCGTCGAACTCGACGCCGAGTTCCGACGCTCCGGTCACCGAGGCCCCCAGCACCGAGGCACCAGTGGTCACCGAGGCGCCGTTCGCGCCCGTGACACCCACGATGAGCGGAGTGGCCGAGACCACGGTCGAGGGGCCGATCACCGGTGGGGCTGGGCAAGTGGTGTTCGGGACTTCGGCGTTCGACGGCTCGGCCTTCGGTTACGTCGAGGAGGAGTACTTCATCGGCGGCACCGCCACCGGCTACACCTCGGCGACACCCTTGTCCGAGGACGGACTTTGGGATCTCACGCCCAAGGACACGGCCGACTACAAGACGCGCATCTTGGTGCGTCGCCCCGCGAACGCCGCGGACTTCGACGGAACGGTGTACGTCGAATGGTTGAACGTCACCGCCGGCCTCGACACCGGCCCCACGTGGTCGCTTTCCTGGATCGAAATGATTCGCCAAGGTGCGACATGGGTCGGGGTGTCCACCCAGCGCGTCGGCGTCGAGGGCGGTGGCAACCCCATGGGCGAGTTCCGCGTTCTGAAGAAAGCTGACCCCGAGCGATACGGCTCACTGAATCATCCCGGCGACAACTACAGCTACGACATCTTCAGCCAAGCCGGAGCAACGGTGTGGCGACAGGCCGACACGATCCTGGGTGGATTGCAGCCCGAGGTGGTCATCGCCGTCGGTGAATCACAGTCGGCTTTCCGCATGGCGTCGTATCTGAATGGATTCGCGCCGATGCACGACGTGTACAACGGTTATCTCGTTCACAGTCGCGGATCACGCGCGGCGAACATCAACTGTGCGACGAACTGTGTCGATCCGGTCGATCCGAGCGATGTACCGACGCCGGCGGTGGTGCGTATTCGTACCGATCTCACGCGACCGGTGCTTAATTTCGTCACCGAAACCGACGTGGTTGGTGACCGACTGGGTTACCGCCGCGCCGAGCAACCCGATTCCGACGTGTATCGCAGTTGGGAAGTGACCGGCACCGCTCATGGCGACGCGTACAGCCTCGGAATCAACGACGGTGAGAAGGGTGATGGTGCGGCCGACGAGGAATTGTTCGCGGCCCAGTTCGGTGCGCCCACTTCGGTGTATTCCGGAATCATCGAATGCACGAAGCCGATCAACGCCGGTCCGCACACCTACGTTCTTCGTTCGGCCATTCGCTCGCTCGACTCGTGGATTCGCACGGGTGAGGCTCCCGCGAGCATGCCCAAGTTGCAGAACAACGCCGACATCACCGGTTACGAAACCGACGCGAACGGCGTCGCACTCGGCGGTATTCGTACCCCGTACGTCGACGTGCCGTTGGCGGTGCTGTCGGGCCTGGGTCAGGACGGCGGAGGTTTCTGCGGTCTCTTCGGAACCACGCTCTCGCTGTCGGCCGAGCAACTGGACGCGTTGTATCCCACGGCCGAGGACTTCTTGGCGAAGTGGAACGAATCCACCGATGCCGCCGTCGCCAGCGGGGCGATCCTGGCCATCGACGGTGATGCCATCAAGGCGGCCGCCGCCGCACGATACGAGGCGATTCGCGCCGCGTCCTGAGGTCGCCAACTAGCGTGATGCCGTGAAGCATCGGCGCGACATCGAAGGTCTGCGCGCCGTCGCGGTCATCGCCGTTCTGCTCTTCCACTTCGGTGTTCCCGGGATGGATGGTGGATACGTCGGAGTCGACGTTTTCTTCGTCATCTCCGGGTTCCTCATCACCTCGCTCCTCGTGGCCGAACGCACGTCGTCGGGACGGGTGTCGTTGCGTGACTTCTACGCCCGTCGCGTGCGTCGACTGTTGCCCATTTCCGCGGTGGTGTTGGCCGTCACCGCAGTGGCAGCCGCGGTCTGGTTGGAGCCCACCCGATTGGCCGATTTGGCGCGCGACATTCGGGCCGCGGCCACCTTCACGGTGAACATGGTCTTCGCCGGGCGGGGGACCGATTACTTGGGCGCGGAACTCCCACCGTCACCCATTCAGCACTACTGGTCGCTGGCGGTCGAGGAACAGTTCTACATG
>RHCK01000106.1 GCA_010030605.1 Acidimicrobiia bacterium | reverse complement strand
CCGACTTGGGCGTCGACGGCGGTGACGTTCAGTGACACGGCGGCGACTCCGCTCGACGGGACACTGCCGGTGCCGAGGACGTGGAACTGCAGTGGTGTTCCGCCTTCGGCGCCGTTGCCGATTTTGGTGGTGCCGACACCACCGGTGTTGTCACGGGTGTCGGCCACGCGCGCCGGAGTCACCGTCGTGAAGGTGTCGTTCGCGGACACGGTGACGGAGAACGACGACGTAATCGGCGATCCGAGTGCATTCGATGCTTGGACGACGAACGTGTAAGTCCCCTCGGTCAACGCAGTTCCACTGAAGGTTCCATTCGAATTCAAGTTGAGTCCAGGAGGGGTGGTTCCCGAGATCACGCTGAACGACGGTGTTGGGTAACCGCTTGCGGCGACCGAATCGCTATAGGGAACGCCCACGGTGGCGTTCGCCAGCACTATGTCGTTCCACACCGGGGGACCACTGATAGTGAGAGTTTTCGATCCGAAGGAAATCGAGCTACCAACTCCGTTCGACGCCGAGATCGCGTAGGTGAAGACTCCTCCCACCGTCGGAGTTCCGGTGATCGCTCCGGTACTGGAATTCAACGTGATTCCGTTAGGTAGCGCTCCCGATGTCAACGTGTAGGTGACTGCCGGGTACCCGGACGCTGCCACGCCATCGCCGAAGAGTGTTCCGACCGTGCCAGTCGAGGTGACCGTCGAGTCGGTGGCGATCGGTGCTTGGTTGATCACCAAACTCGTCGAAAGATTCAAAGTCCCCGACCCGGTGGTTGCGGTGATTGTTATCGGGAAGGACCCGCTCTGCGTTGGTGTTCCCGCCATCGCGCCATTGCTCGACAGCGCGACACCGGTTGGAAGAGAGCCGGAGGTGAGAGAATAGGTGGCAGCCGATCCAAGGTTGCTTGCGACCGAGTCGGAATACGCCACATTCAAGGTTCCGGACGGCAAGGATTGGTCTGTCCATGACGTGGGTGCGAGTGAAGTCGACAGTTTCACGATCGACATGCACCAAGTCGTCGTGGGCCAATAGGTTGCGGCGACAAGAAATGAACCATCGGTGCCGACTATCAAGGCGAAACCATCGTCATCGCGCGAGGGGTTCCCAAAGACCGCGTAGCCGGTCGTACTGGCGCCGGTAAACGACGAATCCAGAATTCCTGAAGTAGTGAATCGTGCGGCCACGACATCCGTACGGGTGGGGTCGGAGGTCTGATGTGCTCGGCCAACTGCACCTATTTTCCCGTCGGATTGCACCACGACGTCTTCGATGACTGCGCTGTCGGATGTGACGAAGATGTTGTATCCCGTGCCGTTGAACGTCGTGTCCAGGTTTCCCTGTGAAGTCAATCGTCCGACCATCGTGGTATTGATTGTGAAACTCAGAGCCGGGCCGGTCCCACCGAAAGCGATCTTCCCATCGGCATCCAAGGTGATCGATTTGAGATACCCCCCGAGCGTAGTCACCCTGGCGATACCGTCGCCATTGAACGAGGTGTCGAGTGAGCCGGTTGGCGACACGGCCACCACGACGGGGTTGCCGCCACTCGTACCACCGACGAGCAGGGTCCCATCGTCGCGACGAATCAAGTCGTAGAAATCCTCAGTGGAGTATCCGAACAGGTCCCGTATGAGAATCCCATCGCCATCGAATGTGGCATCAAAAGTTCCGTCAGCATTGATTCGTGCCATGAACAGATCACCCATCGAAGGTGCCCCTTGATAGGTGCTACCCGCGATCACGATGTCCCCATCGGGTAGGACGACCACCCCGTGGGCATTGTCGTCATTCGAGGAGGGAGCAACGGTAACGATCCCGTCGCCACTAAATGTCGGGTCCAGACTGCCGCTGGCCGTCAGTCGAATCACGAGCACGTCCTGCTGAGAAGCGGAGGTGCCGGCCCCCGCAACGACAATTTTCCCATCTGATTGAACGGCCACGTTGTTGGCGTAGGTGGACGTGAACAGAGAGGACAAACTCTCGAGTCCGACCGTGCCGTTCGTTCCAAAAGTGGAATCCGGGGTCCCATTGGGGAGAGTTTTGGTCACGATGATGTTGAACGATGTGGTTATGAATCCATATCCGACCGAAATGATCGAACCATCCGAGAGCTTGACCGCATCACGTGTGAAGCCCGAGGAAGTTCCAGAGTTGGTGCACAAAACACCGCTCGTGCCCCAGCTGGTATCGACGGCCCCTTCGGCATTAACTCTCGTCGACGCGAGACTGGAGCCGACGAAGAAAATGACGGGAAGGAGGGTCAAGAGTTTTTTGATTTTCACGGTGTCTCCCAGCGAAAGTTTTCTTGGACATTAGTTGCGACGAGGTCTCAGGAAGAACGAGACGACGGTCAAGAATTTCGCGACGTTTGATCAAGATCAGTTCGAAATAGGACTCTCGTTCACGCGGCGTTCATCGACTCCACTGCTCGAGCAACAGCCAGCACCACGTCCTCGCGACCGGGACGCCCGACGATTTGCAATCCGATCGGCAGTCCCGCGTTTGGTCCGGACGTGAATCGACCACACGGAACCGAGACGATCGGCAGTGGCGAGGCAAGGTTCCACACCGACGTCATGTCCTCGTTGTGCACGAGCGAATCGTGGTGTACTTGCTGGCGAACACGGTTGGTTTCTTTGTCGGCCGGTCCGGGAGGTTGCGACATGGTCGGGCAGATGATCACGTCATGGTCGTGCAGGGCCGCGGTCGCGCGTTTCCAGAACGATGTCCGTTCGATCTCCATGCGCTTGGCATCCGCTGCGCTGAAACCGCGGCCGAGTTCGATCAGCCACACGACGTCGGAATCCATCTGGTCCGCATGTCGATCGACGACGTCGCCGTAATAGCCGGCCATGAAGATGCCCCAAAGCTCCAACCACAGCGCGTTGTCTCGGGCGGTGAAGCGCGGGTCGAAATTCTCGACCGCCATTCCGGCCGAACGCAATCCGTCGGTGGCGTTTTCGACCACGGCGGCGATCGTGGAGTCGACCGCCCAGCAGCCGAGGTCGATCGACACGGCGGCCTTCATGCCGCGAATCGGCGGCTCCCGACGGGTCAGGGGTGCGTGAACGGAATACGGATCCGCGAGGGACGGTCCTTGGGTCGCCAACAAGAATTCCCACGCATCATCCACGGTGCGCGCGAGTGGTCCGTGATGCGACAACAAATCGAACAGTCCGGGCAGTGCGGTCATGGGAAGACGACCGAGAGACGGCTTCAAACCAACGATCCCGCACCACGCGGCAGGAATTCGCACCGACCCACCCATGTCGCTGCCCTCGGCCAACGCCACGCAACCGCTGGCCACGGCCACAGCCGAACCCCCGCTCGAACCGCCGGGAGTTCGCGTCGGATCATGAGGATTGCGCGTGACTCCCCACAGTCGATTGTCGGTGATTCCCGCATGGGCGAACTCGGGTGTGTTGGTGCTTGCGACGATGATCGCGCCGGCATCCAAGAGTGACTGCACCACGGCGTCGGTGTGACGAGCGATGTTGTCGCGCATCGTGATCGAGCCCGACGTGGAGAGGTGTCCCTCCCACGATGAGGTGTCCTTGATGGCGATGGGAATTCCGGCTAGGCCACCACGCGACACGTCGATCGTTCGCGCGCGTTCCAAAGCTTCCTCGGCCCATACCGAGACGAAGCAATTCAGTTCCGGTTGCACCTCGTCGATTCGACGCAGGCACGACTCCACGAGATCGACCGCCGACGCGTCACCGCGATCCAAGAGGGCGCGTTGATCGGCGACGGTCGTCCGTGGGTTCATATCAACCGTTGATCAAGTCGGCGTAGAACGGCAACACCTGCGCCGGTCCACTCACAAGGAAGGTGGTGATGCACGTTTCCTTCCACATCGCCAACTCATCCTTGATCTTGGCGGGCGGTCCAACGAGCGCCACGTCCTCGACCATCTTCAACGGAATGGCGGCGGCGGCTTCGGCCTTCTTGCCCTGCAGGTAGAACTCTTGAACCTTGGTGGCCACGTCCTCGTAGCCCATGCGCGCGAAGACCTCGAAATGGAAATTCGCACCCTTGGCTCCCATGCCTCCGGCGTACAACGCGAGGAACGGGCGAACCATGTCGGCGCACTTCTCGGCGTCGTCGCCGGGAATCATCATCACGGTCGATGCCACTTCGAAACGGTTGGCCTTGCCGGCCTCGCCCGACTTGGTGAAGCCGTCGTTCAGACATTGGCGATAGAAGGCGTCTTCCTTGGGTGCGAAGAAGAGCGGCAACCATCCATCGCAGATCTCGGCGGACAGGGCCACGTTCTTCGGGCCTTCGGCCGCGAGAAAGATGGGAATGTCGCGACGCAACGGATGCACCGTGGGCTTCAACGCTTTGCCGAGACCGGCGCCGTCGGCCCCCGTGTACGGCAGGTCGTAAAACGCGCCGTGCTTCTCGACCGGCTTCTCGCGGGCCAACACTTGGCGAACGATGTCGATGTACTCGCGCGTGCGAGCCAACGGCTTTCCGTACGCCTGGCCATACCAACCTTCGACCACCTGCGGTCCGCTCGCTCCGAGACCCAGAATGAATCGACCGTTCGACAAATGATCGAGGGTGATGGCGGCCATCGCGGCCGCGGTTGGGGTGCGGGCACTCATTTGCATGATGGCCGTGCCCAGTCGAACGTTGGTGGTGTTGGCTCCCCACCATGCCAATGGAGTGAGCGCATCACTTCCGTAGGCCTCGGCGGTCCAGATGGAATCGAAACCCAGTCGGTCGGCTTCTTTCACCGCTTCCAGCGCGCCTGCCGGAGGACCGGCCGACCAGTAGCCGGTGTTGTAACCCAATTTCATCGTCTTGTTCGCTGCCATGCGCCGAACGCTAGATGGTGAACTCTCGACGCGCGCCATCAGGCGCGGCAGGTGATCAGGATGGATCGAAGGTGATCGGAAGCTTTTCTGGTCCGAAGATGGCCACCGTGGACGGCTTCCACGTGACCTCTCCGTCGATGCGCAGATTCTTCATCCGCCGAGCCATCAATGGCAGTGCCTCTTGTTGCTCGGCCCGCGCCAACGCCGCCCCGAGGCAATAGTGAATGCCCGACCCGAAGGTCATTTGCGGTTGTCCCGCGGGTTCGCGGGTGATGTCGAACGTGTCGGGATTGGCGAAGACCGATTGGTCGAGGTTCGCCATCGCCAGAGCCGGGGTCACCAATGTGCCCTTCGGGAAAAGGATTCCCTTGTATTCGATGTCCTCGCTGGCGAAGCGACCGGTGGCGCGCACGGCGCCGAAGTAGCGCATGGTCTCCTCGACGGCCTTGGGTGCCAGATCGGGTTGTTCGGCCAACAACTTCCACTGATCAGGATGCTCGGCGAACAGAGCGACGGAACAGCCGAGTTGATTGCGGGTGGTGTCGGTGCCTCCGACGATGACGGCTTGCACCATCATCACCAATTCGATCTCGCTCAGTTTGTCGCCGGCTTCCTCGGCGGCGATGAGGCTGGTGATCAGATCGTCGGCGGGCTTGTTGCGTCGATCGGCGATGAGATCGAGGGTGTACGCCTCCAGTTCATCCTGGGCGGCGAAGACTTCGGTCAATTGATCCGTGTCGGTCACGTTGAAAATGTTCAACACTTGCTCGGCCAAACGACTGAACAGTTGCCAGTCCTCCTTCGGGGCGCCCAGCAGTTCGCAGATGATCGGAATCGGGTACGGGTCGCACACGTCGCTGGCCAAGTCGCACCGGCCGCGGGGCGTCACGGGGTCGAGCAAGGAATTCATCACGTCGCGCATGAACGGACGCAGCCGGTCGGCGGATCGAGGAGAGAACGACGGAGCGACGAGACGACGCAGGCGCGTGTGAACGTCACCCTCGGCCGAAAGAATGGACTCGCGGCGACGTTCCTCGAGGCGAGGATCATTGACGCCGAACGCCGAAGCCGCCAGGGCGGCCGCGCTGTGCCAACGCTTGTCGCGCAAGATCGCCACGCAGTCTTCGTACGAAAAGATCGGATAGGCGAACACGCCCTTGGCGATCCATGACTCTCGAGAGAGTTGCTTCAGTGCCTGACGATGTTCTTCGGCATCGGCGAAGTCGAACGTGACCGTCGGAAGATCGAGCTCGGAGACGGGAGTGGCCATGGAGTCAAACTAATGGGTGCTCGGCGAATA
>RHCK01000105.1 GCA_010030605.1 Acidimicrobiia bacterium | reverse complement strand
GGTGACGGCGATGTTGCAGGTGTCGGCACCGGGGCAAGCCACCACGTCGCGCGACATCTCGGCACCGGGTCGGGCCATGCCGATCGCGTCGAGTCGTTCGTACAAGGTTCGCAGTTGATCTTCGCGCAATCCGCGGAACACCACGTTCTGACGGTTCGACAAACGGATGTCGGCACCGAGCTCGCGCTGAATCGACGCGAGTGCGGTGAACTGCGACGCGGTGATGTCACCGAGTGCCGCGTACGCGACGGCCGACACCGAACCGTTGCCCGCGCCACGGATGACGCTCGTCTGTTCCCAGCGCGTGTACGGATCGCTGCTGCGCAACGTGACCGCGACACCTTGTCCGACCGCGGTCGCTTCACCGAGCTTTCCGGCGGGAGCATCTCCGGCCGCCACCACCTCGGGCGGAATGCCGCCGGGCCAGGTGGACGACGCGGGCAGAGTGTGGCGAATCTTGATCACGCGACGACGAACCTCGTCGATGCCCAGTTGATCGACGACCCACTTCAATCGAGCGCGCAACTTGTTGTCACGGTTGCCGGTTTGATCGAAGACGCGCAACACGGCCTCGATGGTGGGCAACAAGTCTTCGCGCGTGGTGAACTCCTCGAGGGCCAACGCCGGGTGCGGCGTGGCTCCGAGTCCACCGGCGATGTAGACGCGGAAGCCCTGTTCGATCGACCCATCGTCGCGGGTGCGCGACACCGCCACCACACCGACGTCGTTGAACATGGCCTGACCGCAGTCGGTGCTGCAACCCGAGAAGTTGACCTTGAACTTGCGAGGCAGACGCTGACCCAACGGGTTACGCACGAAGTGACGGAACACGGCCTCGGCCCACGGCGTGACGTCGATCTTCTCGTAGGGGCAGGCGCCGGCGAGATGGCAGGCCATCACGTTGCGCACGGTGTCGCCACACGCCTCGCGCGACGTGAGACCGACCGCGGCCAACTCGCGCAACAGTGCGGGGATGCGCGTCAATTCGACGAAGTGGAACTGGATGTTCTGGCGCGTGGTGATGTGGCCCCATCCGCGCGAGAACTCGGTGGCGAGACGACCCATCAGGTCGAGTTGCTCCGGGGTGATGGTGCCCGCGGGCAACTTGATGCGCACCATCTGGTTGGTGCCACCTTGACGTTGACCGTAGATGCCGTTGTTCAGACGCATCACACGGAAGACGTCCTCGGAGATCTCGCCCTTCAGATACTGATCGATGGCGATCTCGAAGCGTTCGATGTCGCGCAGCTGTTCGGCGTCGAGGTCGCGCGGTTGGGGAGCGGGGGCGATGGTCATGACACTTCCTTCTAACGTCCGGGGTTCTCGCCCACCTCGCGGAGGGCATCGTGCAGGGCGCCGCGGAGACGGCGCGTTTGGTCGGCGGACAAATGAGCGACGAGTCCGGCGCCGGGATTGCCGATGTCCTCGACGGTGAGAACGACGCGCGGTTCGGCGTCGTCGTAGTCGTCGCAGATCGCCACCGCCCACGACACCGGCGTGGCGTCGTCGGCGCCCGGCGGCAAACCGTTCGCTCCGATGGGCTCGTCGTCGATGCTGCGGCGCATCTCAGATCACCAGATCCGTGGAGATCGCCGTCGTCGGTTGCGTGAAGTCGAACGCCGCGACCGCGCCGATGACGATGGTCGCGGGTGACTCGATGTCGAGATCGGCGAGTTCGCTCAACGTGGCGCGCACCGTGTGTTGTTCGGGACGAGTACCCCAATGAATGGCCGCCACCGGTGTGTCGGGGTTCAGGCCTCCGTCCATCAGACGGCGGGCGATCACGGTGCGCTCGGCGACGCCCATCAACACGACGATCGTTCCACCCACCTTGGCGAGGGCTTCCCATTCGATGTTGGTGGAACCTCCGCGCTCACGATGACCGGTCACCACGGTGAACGATGCGGACACTCCGCGATGCGTGACGGGGATTCCGGCGGCCGCGGGAACTCCGACGGCCGACGTGATGCCGGGCACGGTTTCGAACGGAACTCCCGCCGAACGAAGTGCGTCGGCTTCTTCTCCGCCGCGACCGAAGACGAACGGGTCGCCACCTTTCAGGCGCACCACGTTCAGCCCTTGTTGTCCGAGATGAACGAGCAAGGTGTTGATGATCTCCTGCGGCGTCGGGCGACCCGGTTGCTTGCCGACATCGATGAACTCGGTTCCGGGTCGGGCCAGTTCGAGAATGGCCGGATCGGCGAGGCGATCGTGCACGATGACGTCGGCCTCGGCCACCAAACGCGCCGCCTTCACCGTGAGCAGATCGGCACTGCCCGGTCCGGCGCCAACGAGAAAGACGGTCATGCCGTCACCGCCACGGGGAGATCGACGCCGTTCGAGGCGAGGACTTCCTCGATGATGGGTCGCCAGTCGATGTCCTCGGTGCTGCGCCCTTGGGCATGGAAGCCGGCGCGTCGTTGCGCCAGATCGTCGACGACACGGGCGAAGTCGGGCGAGATGATTTCGCCGAGACGCGCGCGCAGGTACGACGACAACGCGGGACTGGCGCCGGCGGTGGAGATCGTGATCAACAGCTCACCGCGACGAACGGTGGCCGGCAGAGTGAACGTGCATCGATCGGGATCGTCGGCCGAGTTCACCCAGATTCCGAGAGCCTCGGCTTCGTCGTGGATGAGCTGATCGACGTCGCGGTTGGCGGTGGCGGTGATGACCAAACGAAAACCAGCCACATCGTTGCTCGCATATTCGCGTCGCACCACGTTCACGGGCAACGACTCGAAACCTTCGTGCACCGTCGGGGCCAACACCGTGACGTTGGCGTCGCAGGCCAACAATTGCTCGGTCTTGCGCAATGCGATACGCCCGGCCCCCACCACCAGCACCGGCTTGCCGGCGAGATTGAGATTCACCGGGAACTGGTTCACCCGAGGTCTCCCTCGAAGCCACGGATCATCAGGGCCGCGCAGGTCATCCCGGTCGCTTCGTCGACCAGGATCGCCGCACCGCCCGGTCGGTGATCGTCGTACAGATCGACCACCAGCGGGACCGACACGTTCAGATGCACGCGACCGAGGTCGTTCAGTTCCAAACGCTCGGTGGAATGCTGCGACGCGGTCACCACGTCATGACGAGTCTCGATGGCACTGACGAAGGCCTTCGCGGTGCGCGTGAGGTGCTTGATGATCCAACGACTACCCACCTCGAGTGGCTTGTCGACCATCCACGACACGTCGGCCACGATCTGGTCGGCGACGACCGGTGGCTTGGATGCCGCCACGGACACCACCACGTCACCACGACTGACGTCGATGTCGTCGGCCAACAAGATGCTGATCGCCTCGCCGGGCTCGGCGGTTTCCTGGGCGACACCGCCGCGTTCGATTCCGACCACGGTGGATTGTTGCGATCCGGGCAACACGCGCACGCGATCGCCGATGGCCAACGTGCCGCCGGTGAGTCGACCGGCCAGCCCGCGGTAATCGTGATGTTCGGTGCTGTAGGGGCGAATCACCCACTGCACCGACAAACGCGCACCGATGTTCTGGTCGTCATCGAGCTCCAGGGTCTCGAGTTGTTCGAGCAAGGGCCGTCCGGTGAACCAGGGCATGTTGTCGGAGGGATCGACCACGTTGTCGCCGAGCAATGCCGAAATGGGCAACGGATTCAAGGTGACCGGCGCGGGAAGTGCCGTGGCGTGTTGCGTGGCGGCGGCCACGATCTCGTCGTAACGCGCTCGCGAGAAATCGACGAGGTCCATTTTGTTGACCGCCAGCATCACTTGCTTCACGCCGAGCAGCGAGGCCACGAACAAGTGACGTCGCGTCTGCTCGGTGAGACCGTTGCGGGCGTCGACGAGCACGATCGCCACGTCGCTCACCGAGGCGCCGGTGACCATGTTGCGCGTGTACTGGGCGTGCCCGGGAGTGTCGGCCACCACGAAGGTGCGTCGCGGGGTGGCGAAGTAGCGGTATGCCACGTCGATGGTGATGCCCTGTTCGCGTTCGGCACGCAAACCATCGGTGAGCAAGGCCAGATTCAGTGAACCATCGCCGTAACGCAGGCTGGCTTTCTCCACCGAGGCCAATTGATCCTCGAAGACGGTTTTGGTGTCGTGCAGAAGTCGACCGATGAGAGTGCTCTTGCCGTCGTCGACCGAACCGGCGGTGGCGATGCGCAGAACCATCAGAAGTATCCCTCGCGCTTGCGGTCCTCCATGGCGGAGTCCGAGAAGTTGTCGTCGGCGCGCGTGGCGCCGCGTTCGGTGATGCGGGCCGCGGCCACCTCGGCGATGACGTCGTGCACCGTGGATGCCGTCGATCGAACGGCGCCAGTGCAACTGGCGTCACCAACGGTGCGATAGCGAACCGTTTCCTCGAAGGGAACATCGCCCGGTTCGAGGACCACTGGTCCGCCGACGCTCAGCAACATTCCGTTGCGTTCGATGACGGTGCGACGGTGCGAGAAATAGATCGACGGCAACGGCACTTCCTCGCGGGCGATGTAACGCCAGATGTCGAGTTCGGTCCAGTTCGACAGCGGGAACGCGCGCAGATGCTCGCCGGTACGAATCTTGGCGTTCAACATGTTCCAAGGCTCGGGACGCTGGGCTCGCGGTTCCCACTGGCCGAAACGATCACGGAAGGAAAGGATGCGCTCCTTGGCGCGCGCCTTGTCCTCGTCGCGGCGACCGCCACCGAACGCGGCGTCGAATTGATGTTCGGCGATCGCGTCGAGCAAGGTGACCGACTGCAGACGGTTGCGGCTGGCGCGCGGTCCGGTCTCTTCCACCACGCGACCCGCGTCGATGCTGGCCTGCACGCTGGCCACCACGAGGCGCACGTTGTATTCCTTCACCAAACGGTCGCGGTATTCGATCACTTCGTCGAAGTTGTGTCCGGTGTCCACGTGCATCACCGGGAACGGAAGATTGCCGGGGCGGAATGCCTTGGCGGCCAGGTGCAACAACACCGCGGAATCCTTGCCACCGGAGAACAACAGCACGGGTGCGCGAGTTTCGGCGGCCACCTCGCGAATGATGGTGATGGCTTCGTCCTCGAGTTCGTCGAGTCCTTCGTCGTTGTGAACGCTGTCGAGTCGGTTGTCGATGAGGGTCATGTCGTGTCGATCCGTTTCGTGTCGGGGATTAATTCTTGGCGGTGGGGTTCTGAACGGGGGAGACGTGCAGTCCGCACTCGGTCTTGTTGTGTCCGGACCAACGTCCGGCACGCTTGTCTTCGCCGGGTGCGACCGGTCGGGTGCACGGCCAGCAACCGATCGACGGATAGCCGCGTTCGGTGAGGGGATTGCGCGGCAACGCGTGATCGACGATGTATCGCTCCACGTGTTCGTCGCTCCAGGCGGCCAAGGGATTGATCTTGGTGATGTTGCGGGCTTCGTCGAATTGCACGATGGGAGTGTCGGCGCGAGTCGGTCCGTCGACGCGACGAATGCCGGTGATCCATCCGGTGCGACCCGACAATGCGCGTGCGAGCGGTTCCACCTTGCGACGGCCGCAACAACCTTCCACGTCGAACTGCCATTGATCGTCGGGGACCACATCGGCGGCGGGGTGGAACACCTCGAGGGGGAATTTCAAGCGACGATGCAGGTTGTCGATGAGCCACTTCGTCTCGGCGAACAAGTACTGCGTGTCGAGCACGACGATCGGTGTTCCCGGCGCGTGCGTGGCCACCAAGTGCACCAGCACCGGATCTTCGAAACTGGCGGTGAGAACGAGCCCGGACCCGAACGTTCGACCGGCCCAGGCCACGATGCCGGCGGCGTCATCGTCGGCGATCTCGGAGGGGAAAGCCGTGGTCAGGGCACTCATGGGCGACACCCTACCGCAAAATACGACTATTCCTATCGGGAATAGGAAGAATCGCTATCCGCCCGTTATGCAGGGGCTTCTCGGTAGGGTCAACCGCGCCGGGGCCCATGGGCCCAAGCGAGGCGTGTCATCCCGGACAGGTTCGCGGCACCTGTAAAGGAACACCCCCCCATATGGCTACTCCCTCCTCTGGCGGGCGCGGTGGACCGCGCCGTCGCCCGAATTCGTCCCCATCGTCGTCCCGGTCATCGTCCCGGTCGTCGTCTGGTTCGTCGTCGGCGGGCTCCGGAACCCGCAACACGGGCGCCCGTCGTCCGGCCCGCGGGTCTCGACCGTCGC
>RHCK01000104.1 GCA_010030605.1 Acidimicrobiia bacterium | reverse complement strand
TATATCACGCGTGATATAACATTTCTATCACGCATGATATGGTTTTTCAAGTGGCTCCGCAATCAAAAAAACCTCGCACTGCATCCGTTGGTTCACATGTCGAGGCTGGTCGCCTGGGGGATCAGCTCTGTTTCGCCTTGTATGCGGCCACGAACGCGATGACCCGGGCCTATCGACCACTCCTTGCCGAGATCGGTCTCACCTATCCGCAGTACCTCGTCCTTCTGGTGATGTGGGAGCGTCAGCCCTGTCGGCTGGGAGAGATCGCCGAAGAGCTTCATCTGGCCACACATGCCGTTTCTCCGATCATCGACCGGCTGGAGACGTTAGGTGTGGTGAAACGACTAGAAGACGAAACCGATGGTCGCGCCGTGAAAGTCGAACTCACGAAATCTGGTCGAGCGCTGGAAGCCAAGGCCGCTGCGATTCAGGAAGAGATGCGCTGTCGTTCCGCGTTGGACCCCGATGCGGTGGACGACCTCCGAATGACCATCCACGCTCTCGTCGACAATCTGCTCGCCGAGCAATAGGGCGACGAAACAGACTGCCGCTCAGGCCTCGGATTCGAGTAGTTCTCGCAACTCTCGCTTGACCACTTTGCCATAGTTGTTCGTGGGCAGTGACTCCACGATTCGATACTCCTTCGGCCGCTTGTAACGTGCGATGCGTTCGATGCACAGACGATCGAGTTCGTCGACGGTGGGAACCCGGGCACCATCCTCGGCGACAACGAATGCGACCAACGACTCACCCCATTCAGGGTCGGGTCTGCCAACCACCGCAACTGCCTTGACTGTCGGATGTTGCAGCAACACTTCTTCGACTTCGCGCGGATAGATGTTCATTCCACCACTGATCACGAGATCCTTCGATCGATCGCGCAGCGTGAGGCAACCATTCTCGTCGAAGCTGCCCATGTCGCCGGTGTACAGCCAGCCGTCCCGAATGGTTTCGGCGGTGGCAGCATCGTTGTCCCAGTAGCCAGACATCACCACGTCGCCGCGCACGACGACCTCTCCGATCTCGTCGATGGGGAGTGAGCGACCGTCCTCGTCGACAACACGCACTTCCACGTCGGTGCGCGGGAATCCGACACTTTGCATGTGGTCGCGCCAACGAGGATGAGTTGTGTTCGCATGCTGTGCCTTTGACAAGGCGGTGATCGTCATCGGGGTTTCGCCTTGACCGTAGATTTGAGCCAATTTTGGCCCGAACACGGCGAGCGCGTCTTCGAGGTCGGCCATGTACATCGGCGCTCCGCCGTAGATGATGGTCTTCAGGTTCGAGAGATCCGCGGAGGTGATGGCGGTATCGCTGGTCAGACGTTTCACCATGGTTGGTGAAGCAAAGAACGAAGTTCCGGGCCAACGCGAAATGAGTGCAGCGATCTCCTCGCCTTCCACGCCACCGGATTCTGGAATCACGCTCACCGCGCCGCGGGCGATGTGGGGAAGACCATAGAGACCGGACCCATGCGAAAGAGGCGCGGCGTGCAACACGGCATCGTTGGGCGAGATCGGATCGATATCGGCAAAGTAACTGAGCGACATCATCAACAGGTTGCGGTTGGAGAGCGTGGCTCCTTTTGGTCGTCCGGTGGTTCCGCTCGTGTAGAAGAGCCATGCCGACTCCGTTGCCAATCGTTCGACCATCGGCGACGGGGCCGATGAAACCATTCGGTCCCAGTCCTGACCGGGTGCGACGATCACGGAGCGCAGACACGACACGTCGCCCATGAGTGACCGAACATCGTCAGCATGTTCATCGTCTGCCACCACGATCGAGGATCCGCTGTGGCCCACGATGTAGGCAATTTCGTCACGGTGGAGTCGTGCATTGATTGGAACGGCGACGAGGCCCGCATGCCATGCAGCGAACATTGTTTCGAGATATTCGGCTCGGTTGCGCATCACGATGGCAACGCGAGCTCCTGTTTCGAGCTGGTAGGTCTCGTGAAGAGCCGTCGCAACCGACGAAATGGTTGTTGCAAACTGCGACCATGTCGCATGAACCGACTTGCCGAGAGCGATGGCAGGCGCGTCCGGCCGAAGCGCCGAGTTCCGGTGAACCCACGTTGCAAGGTTCATAGCCGCTCCGTTTCGATTTGTATCATGCGTGATATATTACCGGACAACCGTCTGGTCAAGATTCGTGGGTAAAGATTCGGGGATCATGAAAATCACGTCTGATGAAGCCTTGCGTCGCGTGGCTCTCCATGATCACGGGGTTCTATCCACCCTTCATCCCGAACGCGGTATCGACTCGGTGCCCGTCGTCTATGCGATCGACGCCGGTGGATTCTTTGGCATTCCCATCGACACCGTCAAACCCAAGGCGACGTCGTCGTTGCAACGTGAGAAGAACCTCGTGACCGACCGGCGCGCCACCCTTCTCGTGGACCTGTGGGATCGCTCTGACTGGTCGCGTTTGTGGTGGGTGCGAGTGAGACTCGAGCGAGTTGACGACGACGTGAATGGAGTCGAGCGGCTTGCCAGTGTCAATGTCCGGTGAAATCGGGTCGCCGCTTTTCGAGGAAGGCACGCATTCCTTCCCGCTGATCCGCCGACCCGCTACAGCGTCGCACCGCTTCCCGCTCCACCCGCAGGGCATCCTCCAGTGGCAGGTGTTCCGCGCCGACCACAGCCCTCAGCACTCCAGCCACTGCCAACGGTGGTTGAGAAGCGAGTTCCTCCGCGAGCTCGATCGCTTTCGCCTTCAACTCACCGATCGGATGCAGTTCGTGCACGAGGCCGATCGCGAGAGCCGTCGGGCCGTCGATCTTGCGCGCCCGCAGGATCATGTCGAGAGCATGGGCCCGCCCGACCGTTCGGGTCAGACGAGCTGTTCCTCCCCACGCTGGAACTGTGCCGAGGTCGAGCTCGGGCAATCCGATCTTCGCGCCCGCGACGGCGGCGAGCCGGAAGTGACAGGCCAAGGGCAACTCGAGTCCACCACCCAGGCAGTATCCGAACATCGTCGCGACGACGGGCTTGTCGAGTTGTTCGATCATCGACAGGACCCGTAACCGTTGGTCGAGAACTGCCTCGAAGCCACCCCGTTCTGCCGCACTCGACGAAAGTTGCTTCAGATCCATGCCGACCGAGAAGTGTTCGTCGCCGGCGGCCGTGATGACGACAGCGCGGATATCCGATGAGCCCCGAATCTCGAGGATTGCGTGTTCGAGTTCGTCCATGTATTCGAACGTCATCCGATTTCTGGGCGCATCATCGTTCTCGATGATGACGACGCGTCCGCGGCGTTCGATGTGTAGTGCCAGCTTTGTCATCCGCTTTAGTCGTTGACGTCCGACAAGAGCGGTAGCAACTCCATGCCGAGCGCAGCTCGGTAGGTGTTGTGATAGTGGTGCAACGCGGGTTCGTTGCGCCCAAAGACAATGTGGGTCAGTGCCCCGCTGTTGGCGGTCACCTGTTGGCTCGCACTCATCACGTAGTCCTCGTCCCGGATGATGTCCGTGAAGAATTGGCTCAGGTGTCGTTGTAATTCCCTGTGCGCATCGAGTTCCTCCTGGCTCCCCGATGTCCCGGGCCGGAAGAAGATCGTGATCTTGCTGATGTGGTGAGCGGGGTTCTTCGGGTCCGGGCAGATTCGGATGAAGAACGCACCGAAATCGGTCACTATCAACTGAATGTTCGGGAACAGCCAATAGGCGGGGGTCGCTGCTTCCGTGATGTTCCACTGCTCTTGCGGCAGGGTGCGCACGTGATCGATACCTCGCCGACACAGAAGGAATCGGTGGTTGCGTCCGAACTTCTCGTGACCTGAGACGTTTCCGTGGAACCCGAGGTTGATCGTGTTCTGATGGAGGGAGGGAAAGTGATACGTCTCGCCGAACGTGTCGATCGCCAGCTTCCAGTTGCAGGCGACATCGAATGTCATGCGTCCATCGGCTTGTAGTTCACCCAAGTTCCAGGAACTCAATTCGGCGGTCAACTCCGGGGTGAGGAGCGAGTCGACGTCGATCGTGCCATCGGGTTGCGGATGAACCCAGAGGACTCCATCTTTTTCGACGGCTGGTAGTCGTATGAGTCCGTGGCAATTCGTGTCGATGGCACCGAAGTGTTCACGCTTGGGCATACCCACCAGGGCGCCGCCGTTGTCGTATGTCCAGCTGTGGAATCGGCACGTGAATCGACGTGACGTGCCACGTTCCTCCTCCACGACGAGAGCACCGCGATGGCGACAGGCGTTGACCATGGCCATGAACCGTCCGTCGGCGTCACGACTTGCGATGATCGGCACACCGAAGTCGTCGACCGTCATGAAGGATCCCGGTTCGGGAAGGTCACCCGAAAGCCCGACGATCTGGGGGTGATTGCGAAAGAAGGCCTCCCACTCTTTGGCCGCGTGTTCCGGGTCGACATACACCGACGTCGGATTCCGGCGGAATCCCCCGGCGTCGGCGTTGGTGCCGGTGTCCAACTGCCCGATCAGCTCTTCGATGAGTCGGACTTGCGTTTCGTGCTTCACTGGAACCAACCTTTCGTCAACGTTCGTCTAAACTTAGAGTAATCTCTAAGTTGTGGAATCGCAAGGGAGCACTCCCATGACCCCCAACCCCATGACCCCCAACCTGCGGGACCGCAACAAGGCAAAGCGGCGACACGCCATCATCGACGCTGCTCTCGAGCTCTTGCGAACCATCCCGTTGTCGGAGTTGTCCGTCGAGCAGATTGCGACCTTGGCCGAGGTTGCCCCGGCCACCGTCTACAACCTCGTGGGAACACGGGACCAACTGTTGGTCGCCTGCGTCGACCGTCTCGTCGAGGGTTTGGAGGATGCTCTCCTGTCGATCGACCTGACGTCCGACCCGATCGCGGCGGCGTTCCTCGTGGTCGAGGTCTCGAGCGAAGCGTTCATCGCCGACGGCGCGGCGTTTCGCCAAATAGTCCGAGCGGTGAACGGGTTGGCCAGCGAGGGGACCACCATTGCCGTCGATCCCGGACAGTTCGAGATCGCCGCGATGCGGGCTGCTCACGAGAAAGGCATCCTTCGAGACGACGTCGACCCGGCCGCGACCGGTCGTCAGATTTCGCTGTCCTACAACGGTGCGTTGTTCGCGTGGTCGGCGGGATTGCTCACCGATGACGGCTTCAGGGCGGCAGTACGGCACGGGTTGTGGAGCGCCTTGGCCGGATCGGCCGCGGCCAACCACCGCGAGGGTTTTCTGGATCAACTTCGTCGTGCCGGGGCGGACTTGGTGCGCGCGGGTTTCGGCATCACGGAAAATTAGGAGAATGAATTCATGAACAAGCCAGCGTTTCGTCTTCGACTCGGCCACTGCACTATCCCCGGCACGTGACCTGGAGAGTCTTGTCACCTTCTACACCGAAGTTCTGGGGTTCTACGTGACCAACAGAGTGGGACCGGGTGCGCACGTGGTGTCCTACTTCATCGGACGGAACCGCAGCCATCTCAACCTCGTGTTCATCGCGCCGGAGACGCAGTGGCAGGGGGAGTCCTGGACGGAGCAGACGAGCCTTGCCTCGTTGCGCGACGCGTTCCATGGTTGGTCGCCCCAGCTACAGCACATCATCGACGCCGTGGATGAGCCGGTGTACCGATGGGCGTTGAACGACAGAGAACCCCTCTCCATGTGGTGCGATGGCTCGGTGGCGCTGCTCGGTGATGCTGCGCATCCGATGCTGCCATTCATGGCCCAAGGTTCGTGCCAGGCCATCGAGGATGCTGCCGTTCTGGTTCGCTGTCTCGAAGGAGTCGAATCTCAACTCCCTTCGGTGGCGCATGCCCTTAAGAAGTACGAATCAACCCGCATGGAACGTGCAACACGGATTCAAGGCGCCTCGTACTTCAACCGCATCGTCTTCCACTATCCCGACGGTGAAGATCAAATAGCGCGCGACGCGATGTTCGCTGCGGACGGATGGTCTTCGGCAACCGACTGGGTCTATGAACACAATGCCCTGACGACGCCGTTGGTCGTTTGACCTGATGGTGATGCTGGATCGGATGGATTTATCCGAATTTTTCCGCCACCGAGTGCTTCGGCGAATGGCGAACTAGCCTCTCTTCCACGTCGGTTCGGTGTTCCGGGCGAGTTTCGCTCCGGGTTCTGCTCCGCCTCCGCGCCTTTAGCTCAGTCGGTAGAGCATCGGACTTT
>RHCK01000103.1 GCA_010030605.1 Acidimicrobiia bacterium | reverse complement strand
TCCATCAGTGAATAACGCTCGCGTAACGAGGGCACCAACGGATCGCTGATACCGCGCAACGCACAACGCGCCAGAGTTTCGTCGATGGCCCGCAACACCACCCACGACGGCAAATCGATCTTTTCGCTCTGCGGGTACACCGCCATGATCGGGCGAGGCCGCTCCCCCGATTCGCCCAGAACGTCGACGGTTGGATTCACGATTTGCTTGATCCCGTTGAATCGGCCGATTCGACCGAACACGGCCACCATCGAACCGACCTTCAACGACCTCGCCCGGTACGGCTGGTTGAAAAAGACCAGCGATAAACGACCGCTGGCATCGGAAACGGTGGCCGTCACTCTCGAAGGGCCCCGACGCGACCCCGGTGGTGGCGCGTTCACCGCGGTGAGTTCCCCGATGACGAGGATGTCGACCCCTTCGGCGGCCTCGGCGATGGGCGCCTCGCGCGTTCGATCGATCCAACGACGCGGATAATGCGTCAGAAGTTCGACCAGATTGGTGATTCCGAACTTGGCGAAACTCTCCGCCCTCTTTCCCGAGCCGACGGACTTCAGCTCGGAGACGGGCTTCTTGGCAAGTTCGTCCAAAGTGAGCGGAGGCTTCGCGTTCGCGTCAGCCACGACTCACCGATTCATTCGACGCCGAAAAGGTACGGATACAACGGTTGACCGCCGCGATGCCGTTCGACTTGAACGCCGGGGCGCTCGCTGGCCAACCACGCTTCGATGGCCGCCGTGGCCGAGCCGGTGGCATCGACACCTTCGATGACCGTCACGATCTCGCGCGAGTCGTCGACCAATTGTGCGAGCAACGCCACCACCGCTCCGTCGAGCGATCCGCTGACGGCCACGATGCCGTCGCCACGAACCAGGCCGATCCAGTCGCCGGCAGTAACCGGACCGACATCGCTCGCCGAATCACGAACGGCCTGCGTGACTTCTCCGGTCACCATGGCCTCGATGGACGATTCCATGGACGACGAGTTCTCGTCGCCATCGGCTTCGGGGTCGTAAACCACGAGTGCGGCCAATGCTTCGGGCATGGAACGAGTCGGCACGACGCGCACGTGCTTGGAGGTGAGAGCGTCGAGTTGCTCGGCCACCGGAATGATGTTCTTGTTGTTCGGCAGCACGATGACGTTGTGCGCGTTCACCGCCTCGACGGCGGCCAACAACTCCGCGGTGGATGGATTGAGCGTCTGACCGCCAGTGACGATGCCTTGCACTCCCAACTGCCCGAACAACTCCTCGAGTCCACTGCCACTGCACACCGCGACGACCGCCGTGGTGACGGCCGGAAGACCGGCGGCCGATCGCGCGGCGTCGTGAGCGGCGTGGCGCTCGGCGACTTCCTCGAACAGATCGGTGACGCGAATTTGCTTGGGTCGACCACCAAGATCGATCGCCGCTTCGATGGCCGCACCGATGTCGTTCGTGTGAACGTGGCAATTCCATAGCCCGTCACCACCGACCACGACGATGGAGTCACCGATCTCGCCCCAGTCGGACTTGAATGCTTCGATCTTGTCGTCGTCGAGATGGAGGAAATACATCACCTCGTATCGAAGGTCGGCCACCGACAATTCGCCGTGCTGGTCGGGCGGCGTGAGGGAGTTGGCCGATGTCGGCAATGGTTCGTCGAGCACGTCTCCACCGATGGAGTCCGCCGGCGTGGGAATGGGTTCGCCATCGACGACGTTCAGAGCCGCGTCGAGCAACAGCAAGAAGCCGGCACCACCGGCGTCGACCACACCGGCGTCTTTCAGCACCGGCAACATGTCGGGTGTGGCATCGAGTGCCCGACGGCCGGCGTCACGTGCCGCTCGCAACGTGGCGCCGAGGCCGGCGCCCGAGGCCGCCGACGACTTGGCCGCCTCGCTGGCTTCCCGCACGACGGTGAGAATCGTGCCCTCGATGGGCTTGAGCACCGCCTTGTATGCGGCCGCCGATGCCTCACTGAGCGCCTCGGCGACCTCGCTGGCCGTGCTGCTGGCGGTGGACGACAGACGACCCGCCAACCCGCGCAGGATCTGGGACAGAATGACGCCCGAATTTCCCCGGGCTCCCATGAGGGATCCGTGGGAGATGGCCTGGCAGGTGGGTTCGATGTCGGGACCGGCCTGATCCAGCTCGGCGACCACGGCGTCCAGCGTGCGAGCCATATTGGTGCCGGTGTCCCCGTCGGGAACCGGGTACACGTTCAAGCGGTTGATGCGGGGAGCGTGTTCACGGACCGCGTCCCGGAAGGCGACCACGGTGCGGCGCAGGCGATCGGCATCGAAACGCTCGGCGGCCCCGTCTGGTGCCAGAACTGGTGGGTTCACCTGCCCGATGGTAGTGGTCGGGGGTGTGGAGGACGTGACCGATGGGATCGCAAGGTCGGCCGCGATCCGTCGCGCCACGTCGCAACCCGATCGATGACCGACAATCCGGCCCGAATTCACGGGGATGGGACATTGGGAGCCGGGGAAATCCGCTGGTAGCGTCTCGTGATCGAGATCGAGACCGGCCATGTCCGGTCCGACTGAGACGTCGGAGAAAGAACCTGCCATGGCATCAGTGTGTGAAGTCTGCGGAAAGCGCCCGTCCTGGGGCATGTCGGTGTCGCACTCGCACGTGCGCACCAAGCGTCGTTGGAACCCGAACATCCAGCGCGTTCGCGCCTTGGTGAAGGGCACCCCCACCCGGCTCAACGTGTGCACCGGTTGCATCCGCGCCGGCAAGGTGACCAAGGTCAGCCGCGGCACCGCCGCCTCGGACAAGTGACCGCCTGAGCAATGCAAGGCGTGGTCAAAGCCTTCGACCCGGGCACCGGGACCGGCCTGATCTTGCGTGACACCGACCTCGGCGAATTTGAACTCGCCGGCGACGCACTCGACGGAAGCATCTTCCGCATGTTGCGACCCGGACAGCGTGTCGTATTTGACGTGAACGATGAGGGCCTCGCCACGCGCCTGCGCCTAGGTTCGGAGTCAGATATGGGCACCCCGGGTTACTGACCCGAACCCACCAACCACACCATCATCCAAGGCGACCCCACGCCGAAGGAGCACATCATGGCCGGCACCAGCAACAACGATCGTCTGAAGAAGTGGGTGGCCGAATGGGCCGCGGTGATGCAGCCCGACGACATCTACTGGTGCGACGGTTCCGCCGAGGAATACGACCGCCTGTGCACGTTGTTGGTCGACAGCGGCACGTTCACCAAACTCGACGAGGCGAAGCGTCCCAACAGTTACTGGGCGCACTCCGATCCGGGCGACGTGGCTCGCGTGGAGGATCGCACGTTCATTTGCTCGACCAACAAGGACGACGCCGGACCCAACAACAACTGGCGCGAGCCCGCCGAAATGCGCGACGAGATGAAGCGTTTGTACGCCGGCTGCATGAAGGGACGCACCATGTACGTGGTGCCCTTCAGCATGGGGCCGCTCGGCTCGCCGATCGCGCACATTGGCGTGCAGTTGACCGACTCGGCGTACGTGGCCGTGAGCATGCGCATCATGACCCGCATGGGACAGGGCGCTCTCGACGTTCTGGGCAACAGCGACTGGGTGCCGTGTTTGCATTCGGTGGGCGCTCCCCTGGCGCCGGGCCAGAAGGACTCGTCGTGGCCGTGCAACCCCGACAACAAGTACATCGTGCACTTCCCCGAGACCCGCGAGATCTGGTCGTACGGTTCGGGCTACGGCGGAAACGCGTTGCTCGGCAAGAAGTGTTTCGCGTTGCGCATCGCGTCGGTGATGGCCCGTGACGATGGCTGGCTGGCCGAGCACATGCTCATCTTGAAGCTCACGAACCCGGCCGGAGAGTCGAAGTACATCGCGGCCGCGTTCCCGTCGGCGTGCGGCAAGACCAACCTCGCGATGCTGGTGCCCACCATCCCGGGCTGGAAGGCCGAGACGATTGGCGACGACATCTGCTGGATGAAGTTCGGCGCCGACGGTCGTCTGTACGCGATCAACCCCGAGGCTGGCTTCTTCGGCGTCGCGCCGGGCACCGGTTACGACACCAACGCCAACGCCATGCACACGTTGTGGGGCAACTGCATCTTCACGAACACCGCGCTCACCCCCGACGGCGACGTGTGGTGGGAAGGCATGAGCGACGATGCTCCCGCTCGGGCCACCGACTGGAAGGGCAACGCGTGGACGCCCGAGACCGAGACGCCGGCCGCGCATCCGAACGCCCGCTTCACTGCGCCCGCGTCGCAGTGCCCGTCGGCCGCACCCGAGTGGCAGGACCCCGCCGGAGTGCCGATCTCGGCGATCCTGTTCGGCGGCCGTCGCCGCACGACGGTGCCGTTGGTGACCCAGGCCTTCGATTGGGAACATGGCGTGTTCCTCGGCTCGATCATGGCGTCGGAGACCACCGCGGCTCAGCAGGGTGCGGTCGGCAACCTGCGCTTCGACCCGATGGCGATGCTTCCGTTCTGCGGATACAACATGGCCGACTACTTCGCGCACTGGTTGTCGGTGGGCTCGAAGGCGGACCCGTCGAAACTGCCCCAGATCTTCTTCGTGAACTGGTTCCGTCGCGACGAGAACGGTCGATTCTTGTGGCCGGGATACGGCGAGAACAGTCGTGTTCTGAAGTGGGTGTTCGAGCGCGTGAATGGTTCGGCCGACGCGGTCAAGACGCCGATCGGGTTGTTGCCCGCGCCGGGTTCGCTCGATCTGAAGGGTCTCGACGTGAGCGCGGATGATCTTGGCGAATTGTTGAAGGTGGACTCGGAGGGCTGGAAGTCGGCGTTGCCGCAGATCAAGGACCACTATGCGCAGTTCGGGCCGAAGTTGCCGGCGAAACTGAACGCGCAGCTCGACTCCCTCGCCGCCGCCCTCTAACCCCTGCACCATTTGCGACAATTTGTCGCTTTACATACACGTGGCAGGTACATAAAGCGACAATTTGTCGCATTTTGGGTTTAGGAGACTTGGCCGACCAGGAGGGCGCGGATCCCCAGTCCCATGATGAACAGCCCGCCGAACCCGTACAGCAAGTACAGCCGGTGCTTCATCTGATTGCGGTACGAGTAAATGATCGCCACCGCGATGATCCCCACGAACCCATAGAACGCGTGAAACTGCGGGAACTCGATCTTGTACTTGTTCACCACGATCACGCCCAACGTCACCTGAACGAACACGGTCAACTCGGCCAGAAGCGTGAACCACCACAGCGCCCGCGTCCGCAACGGCTCCAACTTGTGCGCTCCGAGCGCCCACACCCCCGCCAAGCCGTTCGCGATGATCACGAACCAGGCCCACGACTTGTGCAGATCGACCAACATCAACGCGTTCATGATTCCTGTGACCCTAGATGACGAAGCAGAGAACGACCTAGATGCCGCTCGCCCACTCGCCACAGGTCACGCCGCCAAACAGGGCCAAAGTGACTCCATTGGGCGCATCGTTCGACAACGAGCCCGAGACCAAACCTCGCGATCCGAAATCGACGTCGAACCCCGCTCCGAACACGTCGTCGTTGTACACGTCGGCACCGGGGTGCACCGCCAGAACCTCGTTCACGGTCGACCCCAGAGTCACCCCACCCTCCGTTGCCGGACCCACGGGCTCGGGCATCGCCGCTCCCACCGGTCCGTATCGCCAGCCGTAAAAGTGCAGGCGTCCCGAGGCCACCTCGCTCTCGTCCCCGAACAGCAGCAACAGATCACCCCATCGAACGCCGCGAACCTGTGCACCGGGGCACATGCCGAACTCCGACGTCGAATCCACATAGCCGCTGTCGCTGTCCGGATTCCCGAGCAGGGACTCCACATAGGCGATGGCCCCCTCGGCATCCACGCCGAATCGCACGTCGCCCAACGAATCACCTCGTAGCACCAACTTGGCCGCGACCGGGACGGTGGTGGTGACGTCGAGCATCGTCGTGGTCGTCGACTCCGGCACCCCCGTGGTGGTCACCATGGGGGCCAACGTGGATGCCGCCGTGGTCGACACGTTCGTGGGTAACGGGGCCAAGGTGTCCGAGCCGCCGCCGTCGGCCCCACAGGCCGCGATGATCAAAGTAAGGACGCACGGAGCGATCACACGGCTGACCCGACCAAAGAGGGACGTCATGCCCGTCAGTTTGCCCGATCAGCGAATCAATGTGTCGGCTACCCGACCAGTGCGCGCCAGTGACGGATGTCCGTTCTGGTCGACGTCGATGATGGTGACCGAGGCATTGTC
>RHCK01000102.1 GCA_010030605.1 Acidimicrobiia bacterium | reverse complement strand
GAACATCGAAATCAATTGGCCACGTTGGTATTCGTTCTGCGCGTAGATCGTGACGTCGAGACGCTTGCGTAGTTCGGCCACGGCGGCATCCATGGCGCGATAACTCGTGAACAGGGCCAAGGTGCGTCCACCGGCGGCGGAGATGAGATGGAAAAGCTCGTCGTGCATGCGGGCCGTGAATTCGGGCCGGTTCGGCTCGGGGAGCGACGTCGAGCAGTACAGGAAGGAGTTCTCCTGGTAGTCGAAGGGGCTCTCGACATCGAGCATGTCGGTGCTCTCGAGAGGTAGACCGACTCGCGTCGGCATGTTCGCCGGAACCGTCGCGCTGGTGAGGATGGTGGGTTGCTTCGACCACACATGCGCGCTCAGGATGGGGGCGACGTCGAGCGGGGCCACATCGAGTTTCGGGCGATCGGGTCGACCGGACACGAACGGAACGAAGGTCGCGTCGATGCCGAGGGCGGCGTCGAGTGTTTCGGCCAACCGCCCGGCCAACGTTTGGGCGCGCAGCTTGCGTTGGTTGGAGTCATCGTCCTTGGCTTCGATCTTTCGCAACGCATCCATCGTGCTGGCAACGACGCGTCGACCCTGGGCCAACACCTCGGCCACGTCGATCGGCAGCGGAGTGGACAAACGGTTCCCATGCGACGGAGCAAGCACCTCGTTCAGCATCAGGCCGACGTCGGTGATGTTCTGGTGCAGTTTCGGATCGTCGAGGATCCGACGCACGGCGGCGCCGAAGAAGTCGAAACTTCCCTCGCCGATCTCGAAGCCAACCGTGTCGCTCATGATGTCTTCGAGGCCATGGGCCTCGTCGACGATCAACAGCTCGTGCTCCGGGAGCAACGTGCCTTCGGAGGCGATGTGGTTGCCGTAGAGGTGTGTGTTCACGACGATGATGTCGGCTTCGGACGCGCGAAGGCGCGCCTGTTCGGTGAAACAACTTCCGCCGAACGGACAACGCAACGCGCCCGGACATTCTTCGCTCCCGACCGAGACGGCCTGCTTGGCGCGTTCGCTCGGGTTGAAGTCGAGATCGGCGAAGTCTCCGGTGCGCGTGACGGCGGCCCAGGTGAGGATGCGATCGATGTCCCGTTTGGTGCCGGTCGAGAAGTCGTCGATTTCCAGCAAGGTCGGAGAATCATCTTTCTTGCGTTTGGTTTCGGCCTGCCCGCCGAGTTCGGCCACTCGTTGGCGACAGACGTAGTTGCGTCGCCCCTTGAGCACGGCCCACGACACCTCGCGACCGAGATAGTCGCGCAAGGCGTCCACGAGGAACGGAAGATCCTTGTTCGCCAACTGGTCTTGGAGCGCTTTCGTGGCGGTGGCCACGACGGTGCGCTTCTCGGAGAGCATGGCGGGCACCAAGTAGGCGATGGTTTTTCCGGTTCCTGTTCCGGCTTGAACGACGAGATGTCGACCTTCGGTGATCGCGTCTTCGACCGCACTGGCCATTTGTTTCTGACCCGGGCGTACCTCTGCCCGGGGGAGAGCGGAGGTGGCGACGTCGAGCGCGTCGGCCAAATTTCGTTTGGGACTCGGCGTCGGCACGGGCCAACCGTACAGCAGGCGAGGCGAAACGTCGGGGTGAGTGGCCGCGCGGTCGCGAATCAGTGTTGATTCGTGTGTGGTCGTCGAGTGACGCAGGTCAGTGCGGAATGGTCCGCGCCAGGGCGATCGCATCTTTCAAGTCGTCCTCGGAGAAATCGGGCCACGCCGACGTCGAGAACGAGATGGGAGCACCGGCGGACTGCCAGAGAAGGAAGTTCGACACGCGGGTCTCGCCGGATGTGCGCACCAGTACATCGACGGGCGGGAGATCGGGCATGTACATCGCGGAACCGAGTGACTCCGCGTCGATCATGGTTCCCGCCCGACGAAGAGTTTCGGCCGCATGAGCAATCTCGGCTCGACTTCCGTAGTCGAAGGCAACGGTGAGGGTCATCCCACTGTTGTTCGCCGTGTCGCGGATCGCCTTGATGATGGCCCGCTGGACGTAACGCGGCGTTCGGGCGGTCGGATCGTCGAAGGGACGACCGATCCAGCGAACACGGACCCCGAGTTCGTTCAGTTCGGCGATGCGTCCGAACAGTTTCTTGTGCAGTCCGAGGATGTGGCGCACTTCTTGACGGGGTCGCACCCAGTTCTCGGTCGAGAACCCGAACACGGTCAGGTGGTCCACACCGGACCTCACCGCGATTCGCACGACGGCGGCAAGATTCTCCTCGCCCGCGGTGTGACCCGCGGTTCGAGGAAGGCCCCGTTTGCGGGCCCAACGACCGTTTCCGTCCATGATGCAGGCCACGTGCACGTCCGAACCGTACATCGTCGGCCGGCCCAACGGTCGGAGGCACTCGAATCACGTGTTGCTCGGCCACAATGGAGATGTGCTGGGTCGTCGCAAGGAAGCCAACGAGGAATCCACGAAGGGATCCCCGATCGATCGGCCTCTCGGCCCGTCGCACATCGTCATCGCCGGCGGGGAAGTTGCCGAATGGGCGGCGATGTCCGAGTCGGATTGGCGACGTCGCATCGACGTGATCGCCAGTGCGGCCTCCGGTCACGGCGCACGACACGTGACCGTTTTTCCGTATGGCGCGACGCCTACGGCTGGCTCCATGGAGCCGATTCGTGTCGAGGTTTCGGGGGTTCGGGTACTCGTCGATCCACGGTCGAACGGTCGCGAAAGGATCGCCGAGACCCTTCGAGTCGCGGGTGATGGCTCGTCATTCGACGAGAAGTCGGTGGAATCGTTGTTGCATGGCGAAGCCGGCGAACCCGATTTGGTGGTCGTCCTCGGCGCACCGAATCGTCTTCCTCCGTCATTGGTGTGGGAGTTGGCCTACAGCGAGTTGGTTTTCATCCCCGTTCATTGGTCCGACCTCGATGCGACGATTTTGAGCGAGGCGTTCGACGTCTTCTTCGGACGCGAAAGGCGCTTCGGGGGAGTGGATGAATGACGAGTCGTCTCTATCGGGACCGTGGCATCGTTCTTCGAACGTACAAAGCCGGTGAGTCCGATCGAATCATCGTCTTTCTGACCGAACAAAACGGCAAGGTTCGTGCGATCGCCAAGGGTGTTCGCAAGACGCGATCGAAGTTCGGAGGTCGCCTGGAGCCGTTGTCGATGCTCGAGATACAACTTCACCGGGGCCGGGATCTGGACGTCGTGAACCAGGTGGAGACGATCGACTCCACGCACGGGGTGTTCGGCGACTTGGACTCCATGACCGAAGCGATAGCCGTTCTCGAGGCGGTCGATCAGTTGGTTCCGGATCGCGAACCAGTTCCACACATGTACCGAATGCTGGTCGGAGTTCGACGAACCTTGTTGACGCGCCCGTCACCGTTGGTCGTTCCTGCGTTCTTGTGGAAACTTCTGGCCTCCGAGGGTGTCCACCCGGTACTCGACCGATGTTCGGTGTGCGGTGAGGTTCCCGAAGGAGACAAAGACTTCTCGACGTTCGATCTTCATCACGGCGGAGTCACCTGCTCGACGTGTCGAACGGGTATGTCCATCAGTCGGCCGGCATTGGATTTGATGCGCGACGTGCTGGGTGGTCGCCTGGGGGACGCGTTGGACCGCGCCCATCACCCCGGTGGACAGACTCTCGACGACCCAGTTGTGAACGAAGTGGCACTGCTCGCCACCAAGGCCTTCGAGCATCACGTGGAACGTCGATTGCGATCGGTGTCGATCTTCGAACGTCACGATCCGGGTTCGTGAACGGGGTTCCTGCCCTTAGCCTTGACTCCCATGCCGGCCACGGACCTCGAACAGATCGTCAACCTCTGCAAGCGTCGAGGGTTCGTGTACCCGTCGGCCGAGATCTACGGGGGCTTCCGAAGCTCGTACGACTACGGCCCGCTCGGTTCGTTGATGTTGCGGAACGTGCGCGAGTCATGGGTGCGCACGATGGTGCAAAAGCGTGACGACGTCGTGCTGATCGACGCCGCGATTCTCGGTCCGCCGCAGGTGTTCGAAGCCAGCGGTCACCTGGCCAACTTCAGCGATCCGTTGGTCGACTGCAAGAAGTGCAAGCAGCGTTTCCGCGAAGACCATCTGGAGAACCCGAATCTGTGCCCTGGCTGTGGTTCCGAAGGCACGCTCACCGAGGCCCGCGCTTTCAACTTGATGTTCAAGACCTTCGCCGGTCCGGTCGAAGGGTCCGGGGCCGAGGTCTACCTGCGTCCGGAAACCGCGCAGGGAATGTTCGTCAACTTCTCGAACGTTCTGCAGACCAGTCGCAAGAAGCCTCCCTTCGGCATCGCGCAAGTGGGCAAGAGCTTCCGCAACGAAATCACACCCGGAAACTTCATCTTCCGTACTCGTGAGTTCGAACAGATGGAACTCGAGTTCTTCGTGCCGCCGGCCGAGGGTCCGAAGTGGTACGAGTACTGGTGCAACGCTCGCATGCAGTGGTATGTCGACCTCGGTATTCCCGCCGACATGTTGCGTCTGCGCGCTCACGACGCCGACGAGTTGTCGCATTATTCGGCGGGAACCGCTGATGTGGAGTTCGCGTACCCATGGGGTTGGGGCGAACTGGAAGGAATCGCGCAGCGCACGAATTTCGACCTGAACCAACACGCCACGCACTCGGGGCAAAAGCTGGATTACTTCGATCAGTCGACCAACGAGCGTTACGTACCGTTCGTCATCGAGCCGGCGGCCGGCGTCAATCGCGCCATGGCGGCGTTCCTGTTGGCGGCGTACGAGGAACAGGCGGTCGGCGACGAGGTGCGCACCGTCTTGCACCTGCATCCGCGTCTCGCTCCGTACAAGATCGCGGTTCTTCCCTTGAGCAAGAAGGAGAACCTCACGCCCCTCGCGCGGTCCATCTTCGAATCACTGGGCGAGCGCTACATGGTGGATTACGACGACACCCAATCCATTGGCAAGCGGTATCGCCGACAGGACGAGATCGGCACGCCGTTGTGCATCACTGTCGACTTCGACTCGTTGGAAGACGGAGCGGTGACCATTCGCGATCGTGATTCGATGGAGCAGGTTCGTGTCCCCATCGCCGGACTGGAGAGCGAAGTCCGCGCGCGTTTGGGCTTCTGACGGGGCGGAGGCGGGGTCTAGCCTGTCGTTCGGTGGTCGGATGGGTCACCACGACACGAGGAGACACAATGCCCAAGGTTGCAGTCATCGCCAAGATCGCCGCGCAGGATGGAAAGCGCGCCGACCTCGCCAAGGCTCTGCAGGCCGCGCTCGACACGGCTCAAGGTGAGGCCGGCACCGAGGCGTACATCCTTCACGAGGATGCGTCGGACGCCAACCTGTTGTGGATGTACGAGATGTACACGAATCAGGATGCGCTGACGGTGCACATGGGGTCCGATGCGTTCAAGGCCCTCGGACCGGCAATCAGCCCGTTCTTGGCCGGCCGACCGGAACTGATTTTCGTCACCCCCATCGGTGGCAAAGGTGCGTAAGCACCGTTCTGTGAACGTGCGTAAGCACCGTTCTGTGAACGTGCGTGAGCACTCGTTGGCAACGTGACCGAGTCGTCGACGTACCTCGATCGGATCGTTGCGCGTCATCGAGAGATGGCGGCGAACGATCAGCGTCATCTGGATGATCTGGTCGCTCGCTGTGATTCAATGGCGCCGACCCGGGGTTTTCGTCGTCGACTCCAAGACGACGCGGTGGCGGGGATGTGCGTGATCTCCGAGATCAAACGGCGTTCTCCGTCGAAGGGTGATCTGCAGGCCGACCTCGATCCGTCGTCCCTGGCCCAGCGGTACCGAGATGGTGGAGCCAGCTGTCTGTCGGTGCTCACCGACGAGGAATTCTTCGGTGGTTCGATCGGCGACCTGCAAGTCGCTGCGGCGGCGAGCGGGTTGCCCGTGTTGCGCAAGGACTTCACGGTCAGCGAGTTCGACGTGGTCGATGCTCGATTGATGGGCGCCGACTGCGTGTTGTTGATCGCCGCCGCGTTGTCGGATGACGAACTGAAACGGTTCCACCAACTGGCCCGACATGTGGGCCTCGATGTGCTGGTCGAGATCCACGACGAGACGGAACTCGAGCGTGCGTTGAACGTGGGCGCCGATCTAATCGGGGTCAACCAACGTGACTTGGTCACGTTCCGGGTGGATCACGAGCGGGCGCTACGTATGGGGTCGGTCATGCCCGAATCCGTCGTGCGCGTGGCCGAGAGTGGCGTGCGCGGACCGGACGATGCCCGATCGTTGCGTGAGGCCGGATACCAAGCTGTGCTCGTGGGCGAATCAT
>RHCK01000101.1 GCA_010030605.1 Acidimicrobiia bacterium | reverse complement strand
ACCCGATCGACCATGGCCGACTCGTTCATTCCTTCGGCACGATGCCACATGCGCACGGAGGTCTCGCCGTGCTCGGTCTCGGCTTCCACACGCAAACGAGTGCAGATCTGTCCGCGGTCGGTGAAGTGATGCACCATGTCGTCGACCAAGGTCTTGGCGGCGAAGACCAACATGTCGAACTGCGTCACCGGATCGTCGAACAAACGAGCGATCGCCATGTCGGGCGGTGGTGCAATGGCCAGCGGTGCGGTGTCGTCGGTGCCACTGACCAGACAATGCAATGTCTCGCCCACCGCGCCGAAACGATCGACCAGGTGATGTGGCGACAACGCGGCCACGTCGCCGAAGCGTCGTAACCCGAGTCGTTGCAACAGATCCACCAGTCGTGCATCGCAACCAGCCACCGCACTCAGGGCCGCCACCGGATACGGGGCGAGAAATCGTGCCGTGGCATCGGAGCCGGGCTCGATCACCACGGATTCGCCCCGACGAATGGCTTGGCGAGCCGCCAACGTGGCCGCGAGACGACCATCGGCCACGCCGACCCCCATGCCACCACCCGTGGACAACACGGTCAGTGGATGAAGTTGCGACGACACCGCCGTCGACACGCCCGCCAATGCCAGATCGACCAACCGTGCCGTGAGCGCCACGTCGCCCCCGACGTAACGCGACGGTCCGCGAGTGCCCATCAACAACGAGCCCGGTGTTTCCACGTCGAGCAACGGCACCAACGTTCCGACCGACCGCACCACCGGTTCGAAACACCGTGCATCGCGATCGGGTTCGTCGGCCACCAACACCACGTGCGGGCAGGCGCCTTGTGCTTGTCGGCGCCGCATACCGGGTCGCACGCCGTCGCGCCACGCCACCGGCGAACAACAGTGCACCCGTTGGGCCCGCATGATGGCCAACGGTTGATCGGGCGAATACTCGGGTCCGCGACCGGCGATGCCATTCATGACGGCGGCCACCAAGGGCCATGCCGGCGTGTGCACGACGGCGCAACGAGGTGGTTGCGAGGACACCGACATCACCCGGTGCGACGCAAGGGCAACACGTTGTCGGACGGCGAGATGTCGCACGCACTGAGTCCACCTCGATGATCGGGCAACCACACGTCGGCGCGCGTGGGTCGACCCCGACGCCGCGCATCGAGTTCGATGCTCACCTGCCGACGTTGCAGATGACCATGACCATCGCCCAGTCCTTCCCACATGCGAGTGCTGGCGTTCAGGCGAACATCGGCCGATACCGAGCCGGGATCGCCCACCAACACCAACACGCCACCGCGTGACTGCAAACGCGTGTGCAACTTGCGCATGACGCCAGCAGAGACGGCACCCACCACGCGTCGCGACAGCACCAACACTTCGACCCCGTCGACCAAGGCCGAGATCACCGCGGCCATGTCGGGCGACGAGGACGATGAATGCGACGAGTGCGCATGTGACGGTGAGGGTGCGCCGGACACGAAGATGGTGCGCGACAACACCACGCCCAATTCAGCCGCGGCACCCACGCCCACCGAGGGCAACCCCACCACACCGGCCCACGAGCCAGCCTGTGTGGGAGCCGACATGACCGCCAACGCGCACGACATGGCCGCCGACCCCGAACACACCACCGTGTGCCCACGCACCAGACCCGGATCGCCCGGCGCCACCCCGAACAATGGTGCCAACACCGGATGCACCGGCAACAGACGCTCATGGGCCATGACGGCGGGAATGCCGGCCCGCAGGGCGGACACATCGAGGGGGCCACGGGCCACGGAGACGCTCATGACGGCGACTATAGCGAACAGGTGTTCGTAGTTTTCCGGCCGCCGGTCGCGCCCCGCGACGGGGCCTCAGTTCGCGTCGGGGTCGCTCTTCTTTTTCTTCTTCGCCGGCTGCTTCGGGCTCTTGTCCCCCAAGGAATCCAGGAACGCAATGAAGCCCCGAGCGCCTTCGGCGAAGTGGTCGGCGCCCAACGACCGCGCCTGGTTCACGTCGAGGATTGCCGAGCCTCCCACCAGAACCGGCACGTCATCGCCGATGGCGCGTCGCAGAGTGGTCACCAACTCGGCGGCGCTTGCCAATGAATCGCTGGACGTCACGCTGACACCCACCGCGACCAACTCGGGGATGCTCGAGGCGGCGTGCACGAACGAATTCGACGGCGTGTCGGCACCGAGGTCGGACACGTCCCAGCCGTGCAAGCGCAACAAGTCGCCCAACATCGCCAAAGCCAACGAGTGGCGTTCGCCGGCCGGCGCGCCGATGA
Organism: Acidimicrobiia bacterium; assembly: GCA_010030605.1. GTDB lineage: Bacteria > Actinomycetota > Acidimicrobiia > Acidimicrobiales > Ilumatobacteraceae > Casp-actino8. Next base: position 4,032 of record RHCK01000101.1, on the reverse strand, counting down.
GAACGTTTCCACGATGACGACCGCGACGCACGCAGCGCGGGCTCAATTGACCCACCAAACGCGTGGCAACTGCGGTGGCGCGATGTTCGACGGAGATGTCGATTTCGCCTCGAGCCCAGCTGGCACCGATCTCGGCCATCACCGGTCCGAGAATGTCGAGATACACCTCTTCCATGTCGGCGCCGGCATCAATGGCCGCTTGGATGACCTCGAAAGCCGCCTTGGCATCGGAGTTCACGAGGCAGCGTTCCAACTCGCGGTGATAGTCGGCGGTGCGACGCGCGTCCTGTGAACCTTCGGCCTTGGAGTGACGATCGGAGCGACGCTTCACGAAGTCGTCGAGATCGGAGCGCTTGATCTGCCACTGACCACTCACTTGGGTGGCTTCCAACGCCCGACGCTTCACGTACCGATAGGCGGTCATGTAGTGGACGCCCAGCACCACCGCCACGTCCTCGATCGACAAAACCTCGTCGTCGACGGAAAGGGTCTCGTCCGCCACGCGCGCAGGCTAAGACGGATATTCCGACCGTGCGTGATCGTGCACCGAAAAAACCCGTGATTTTCCGTGATTTTTCAGCACGTCCGAGCGTCGAAAAATGACGCCCGAACCTGGTGAAACGTGGCCCAGTCGGACCGCGTCAGAACCGCATCAACCGCGGTTGGCTTCCCACTTCGCGCGTGCCGCCCGACTGCGTTCGATCAGGTGCGCCGGCACCCGACTATCGATCGCCGGACCACCCGATGCGGCGGCCTCGCCCGACGGTGCGGCTACGGCCTCCTCGGGCACCAAATCCTCGAACGCCGGCGGAGTCATGCCCGGCTTCCAGTACTGGTACAGGTCGCGCACGATCTCGTGCAGGCCGCTGGAGTCGAAACCCTTGTTCAGGTCGACCGTGACCACGTTCTGGTACACGTGCACCCCCGCGACGCGACCGGTGGCGAAGAGGCGGCGAGCCAGCTCGGCCGACGGGGTGTTGGCGCGAGCGAACAGTCCCGAGGCGTCGTCGGCCGTGAATCGATCGTGGCCCATGCCCGAGAGGCTGCGATTCGCCTCGAACCGGACGATTCCGGGACGACGGCTCGGCTTTTCCACGACGACGACTGGCTGACCCATGCCGACAACCCTAGTTGCCCTCGACCATGGTCACGATGTCCGTACCCCGAGTGGACGTGACTTTGGCGTCCAAGTGGACGTGACATCAGCGTCCAAGTGGACATGACTTTGGCGTCCAAGTGGACGTGACTTTGGCGTCCAAGTGGACGACGCCACACGGTCTCGCCTGTTGGTGCATCGATGGGGTCAGGTACGGTTCGGCAGTCGCGCAATCCGGAGGTGTCCCATGTCGCAGCCCACTCTCGAACAGTTCCAAGCCGAGGCCCTGGCATTCCTCGAAGCCAATGCACCGCGCAAGGAAGCCGAGAAGAAGTTCGTGTGGGGTGAGGGCTCCGACAAGGTGGCCATGTTCGAGGAGAAGGAACGCTCCAAGGAACAGATCGACGTCGACCTCGCGTGCGATTGGCGCCGCAAGAAGTTCGACGCCGGATTCGGATACATCACCGGTCCCGAGTCGCACGGCGGTCGCGCATTGCCGGGTGCGTACCAACGGGCCTACGACTCGCTCGAATCGAAGTTCGATATTCCGAATCAAAGTTGCTTCACCATCGGACTCGGCATGGTGGCACCCACGATCCTCGCGCACGGTTCCGACATCGCCCGTGATCTCTACCTGCGCAAGATGTACCGCGGAGACATCGTTGGCTGTCAGTTGTTCAGCGAGCCCGGTGCCGGCAGCGACTTGGCTGGTCTTTCCACCAAAGCCGAGCGCGACGGCGACGAGTGGGTCATCACCGGCCAGAAGGTCTGGACCAGCGGCGCGCACTACAGCCACATCGGCGAGATCATCGCGCGCACCGATCCCGGTTTGCCCAAGCACAAGGGCCTCACCGGATTCATCGTCGACATGCACGCTCCCGGCGTCGAGATTCGACCGCTGCGTCAGATGACCGGTGGAGCGAGCTTCAACGAGGTTTTCTTCACCGAGGTGCGCGTGCGCGACGACCATCGATTGGGCGATGTCAACAATGGTTGGAACGTGGCCCTCACCACGCTCATGAACGAGCGTGCCGCCATCGGCGGTGGCGGTGGTGGCGGTGGATTCTTCACGCGCGTGATCGAAATGGTGAAGCACTACGGACTCGACAAGGATCCGGTGGTTCGCGACGAACTCGCCAAGATCATCATTCACAACAAGGTCGCGGCGTACAACAACCAGCGCGCTCTCGACAAGATCAAGTCCGGACAGATGCCCGGTCCCGAGATGAGCATGGCCAAGTTGGCCGGAACCAACAACATGATTCGTCTCGGCCAGTTCGTGTCCATGGTGCTCGGACCGAAGTTGGTCGCCGATAGCGGCGAATGGGGCACGTACGCGTGGAACCAACTGATCCTCGGCACACCCGGTGGTCGCATCGCCGGCGGTTCGGATGAAGTGATGCGCAACATCGTGGGCGAGCGTGTGCTGGGTCTGCCCAAGGATCCGGGCATCGACAGCAAGAGCCCGTTCAACGAACTCAAGAAGTAGTCAGAACAACGTCGGAGGTGCCGTGCGATCGACGCGCGGTGTGCCGGTCCACGGCACGAAGTTGTCCATGAACGCCCAGGAACGTCGGTGAATCGCCGAAGCTCCGTAACCCTGCAATGCGGTGCGGTGCCAATGACACGGATACCCCTTGTTGGTGTCGAGGCTGTACTGCGGGAAATGCTCGGCCAATTCGCGCATCATCCGGTCGCGAGTGACCTTGGCCAAAATCGACGCCGCCGCGATCGACAACACCGAGGTGTCTCCCTTCACGCGCATTTCCACTCGTGGAATCAGTGGGGTCACGAAGTCCCAACTTCCGTCCACCACCGCGGCATCGGGGCGCACACCGAGTGATCGCAACGCGCGTTCGGTGGCCAATCGTTGAGCCGCGGCCATTCCGAGTTCGTCGCATTCGAGAGCCGACGCGAAACCCACCGACCACGCCTCACACCACGAGGCCACCGTGTCGAACATCTTCTCGCGCGTCTTCTCGCTGATCGACTTCGAATCGCGCACACCTTCCAGGTCGCCATCGACCGGCAGCACGGCCATTCCCACCGCCAACGGACCGGCCCATGCCCCTTTGCCCACCTCGTCGACGCCGACGATGCACGAATGCCCCGCGTCGCGCAACGAGCGTTCCAGTTCTCGAGTCGGCGCAGCGGAAACCATCAGACGATCAGGAGACCGGGCTCGCCCTCGACGACCTCGCCGATCACGGTGAAGACGCCACGCAACTCGTCCACGCTCTCCGGAGCAACCGCGGCCAACAATCCGCCCGACGTCTGCGGGTCGAAGGCGATGATGTCGAACTCCGGATCGGCGGTGGCCGCGGTTCGTACGTGATGACCAACGGCGGCACGATTGCGAGCGTCGCCACCGGTGCGCACGCCGCGGCCCGCGAGCTCGCGAGCCCCTGGGTACAGCGGCAACAGCGTCGACTCGATGCGGAACGCGCCCTGCGAACGTTCGGCCATCTCCCAACCATGACCCGCGAGCGCGTAGCCAGTCACGTCGGTGACGGCACGAACCCCGCCGGTCGCGATGAGGGCTTCACTGGCCGCGCGATTCAACCCGCGCATGCCCGCGATGGCCGCGGCCTTCTGAGCGTCGTCGCCGCCGGCGAGAACGATTCCCGTGCCCAGTGGTTTCGAGAGCATCAAGACGTCGCCCACGCGCGCTCCGCCTTTGGTGAACACTCGATCGGGGTGAACCACTCCTTGAACGGCCAGACCGAAAATGGGTTCCGGATTGCGAATCGTGTGCCCGCCAGCGATCGTGCCTCCAGCCTCGGACACCACCGCGGCCGCCGCGTCGAAGATCGCAACGATCGCCTCACGTGGAAAATGCTCGGGGAACGCCGCGACGTTGATGGCCATCACCACGCGCCCGCCCATGGCGAACACGTCGCTGCACGCGTTCGCGGCGGCGATGGCTCCGAAATCGG
>RHCK01000011.1 GCA_010030605.1 Acidimicrobiia bacterium | reverse complement strand
GATGGTTCGGCGTGAAGATGAGCGGCGGGGGATCGTCGAGGCGAGCGAGGTCACTCAGTCGATCGGTGCCGAACACGGTGGGGCTGGCGATGCCTTTGACCATCAGTCGCACCGGCCCCTCGATGAGACCTCGTCGCACGGCGGACGCCACGGACCCGCGGGCCCAATCGGTGTCGTAGTCCGCTCCGAGAGTCGGGGCGTCTTCGGGCACCTCGACTCCCATGGGCACCGTCGGCGGAAGATATGGAAAGCCGCGCTTGTACACCCGTCGAGCGATGGGGTGGGTGATGCGTTCGACCACGTTGCCGATCTTGGCCGCTTTGGCCAGATTGCTCGGCTTCCAGGGTGCGTCGTCTCGGCGGGCCATCATCGACTCACGAAACGTCGGCCACCATCAACGGCGGCGCATGGAGATGGGTGATGGTTGGCGTGCGACCGACGACGTCGCTGGCGATTTCGAGTGCATCATCCATGGTGGACGCGGGGACGAATCCGAGTCGTCGAACCGTCTTGGGATCGCCGCCCACCACGATGATGCGCGACAGATGCTTCAAGGCATGACTTCCCCAGTACCACATGTAGAAGGGGTGAACGCCGTGATACGCGTACGTGGTGCGATAGAGGTGTCGGTACCACTCGTCTTCGGCGTACTGCTTCTCCCACTTTTGTGACATCACGTGCGGATCGGTGGTGTCGGCCAACACCTGCTCGAAGAAGTCGATGTACGACGGATGATGGACCGGGTGGAACTCGGGTCGAGTGGGGTGGGTCATGATGATGACACCTCCCTCGCGCACCAGCGGCATTCCGCGATACATGTTGAAGTAGTAACCGAGCCCCATGCACATGACCAGGATCGGGTTCATGATCGAGTGCACGTTGTACGGACTGATGTACGGAATACCCAGCGTGAGGATGTCGGTCTGACCCTTTACCTCGACGAGTTGTTGCTTGTAGACGTGTTCGGTCGTGACCCGGTGCACCGCTTCCACTTCGCCGGCCTGCACGCTGGTCATCTGATGCGGAGCCTCGATCGAGTGGAAAATGTTGCGCGCCATGCGACTGGGAGTGCGATTCAGTGCCTTCGTCGAGGCGAGGAACGTCATGCGGTCGGAGGGCTTCCATTCCCATTCACGCTTGGCCAGAAAGCCGAACGGCGACGGGAAGGTGTCGGTGTTCAGCGTGGTCTCGATCTGGAAGACCTTCACTCCGCTGTCGAGCAGAACCTTGCCCATGCGCCAGTTGCTCTTGTGGAGCTCGCTGCGGTGTTGATCCATGAAGCTTCGCGAATGAATCATGGTGTCGGGATTGTGGTGGTGGCGCAACGATTTGTACGACGCCAATCCGGTGGCGGTGCTCTTCCAACCGCCGTCCATCGCCACCAAGTTGATGTTGACGTACACCAACAAGTCGCTCTCGGCCGCGCGTTTGTTGATCTCCACGTCCTCACCGTGGGGTGTGGTGCCGAGGTAGGCCAAATTGTCGGGATCCTCGGCATCATGCTGATACAAGAGTCCGCGCGGGGCGAAGGCGTCGTACACCCGATCACCGACCGCGTGACGCAGTTCGGATTCGGTCATGCGACGGTGGAGCGCCAACGCCGAGATGATGTGCACGTCGTCGACACCGGCCTCGGCGGCCAAATCGAGAACCGCCTCGATGACTCGCTGACGAATGTCGGGACGTTGCATTTTGGGCAACGGCAGACTCACGTCGTCGAACGCGATGGTGAGCTTCATGCCGGCGAAAAGTTGGGCTGGCAACGGATCCTGATCGATGGGATTCAACAACGCGTGTCGAATGGCGCCATCCACATCGTCGATGGCGGGCAACGGCTCGGGGGCGTAGATCACCCGACTGCGTCCGGCGGGCAGCTTCTCCAACGAGAAGTTCTCGCCGCGCCAAAAGAGGATGGGAGGCGTCGAGCGGTCGACGTCGAGCACGAATCCGGGGCGGGGCATCAGCGGGTCTCCTTCTTGTTCCGACCGTCTCGGAGGTCGAACACGATCTTCACGGCTCCACGACGACCGGCCGCGGCCGCGTGCGCGATGGCGTCTTGGTAATCATCGAGTCGATAGGTGGCCGACACCAATCGGTCCAGTCGGCATTCGGCCGCGGTGTCGATGGCCAAATCGAACGTGTGCTTGGTCGAACCATCGGGCAGATGTTCGGTGCCGTAGGTGTAGGCGCCAACGATCGCGGTTTCGCGATGCCACAACCCGGTGAGATCCAATGAAACATCGGCGGGCATTCCCAACAACACCACTCGGCCACGCGGTCTCGTGAATCGCAAACAATCCGCGATGCTCTCGGAGTTACCGACGGCATCGATGGTGGCGTGGGCGCCACCGGTGAGATGATCGCCCACCACTTGGCATCCGACTTCACGGCGAACGGCCCTCAACAATTCGTTGGCGGGCACCGCCACGTCGGCCCCCAAGGATTTCGCCAAAGCTTGTTGATGCGGGTAGCGCGCTCCCACGATGATGCGCACCTGAGGCACGTATCGACGCAACCCGGCGATGGCGCAGAGCCCCATGGTGCCGGCACCCAAGACCGCAACGACCGGAGTTTCTCCGCGGGCGATGGCGGCCGACACCTGGGGCCACGTGGCGAGTGCGGCGTGGATGCCTCCGGCGGCCGGTTCGACGAGCACTGCTTGCTCGTCGGTCATGGCCTCGGGGATGACATGCAGTTGGCTCTCGTGAGCGATCAGTTCGGTGGCCCAGCCGCCCCCGGTCGAATGACAAAAGCCCGTTTGAATACCCGGTTCCAAACAGCCCCCGACGAGGTGGGCGTAGTCGTCGCCGTCGCCGGGCGCCGCACCGTCGAAGGGAAGGGAGAGTCCCCGAGCCGCGTGACCGAGCACTGGTTCGAGCACCACGCGACGTCCGTCATCACTGTCGGCGACCACTTCATGACCCGGCACGAACGGGAACGACACCCAGTCGTCGAAGTAGGTGGACGCGTGCCCTTCGACGAGCGAAAGATCGCTTCCGCAAATGCCGGTGAGGCGTGGGATAATGCGGTGCCAGCCGTCGTTGACGGGCAACGCGGGAGCGTCCTCGTTCACCAATGACAACGGACCGAACTTGGCGGCACCGGCGGCGCTCAACGGACTCACCAGGCGGGCCACGGCGAACTTGCCGGTCTTGCGCGAGATCTTGAGCGCTTTCATCGATCGCTCCGTCGAGTTCCGATGCGTCCACCGCGGGTGGTGAAACGCTTCTGCTCGCCGTCGGACATCCGTGGACCGATGGGAAGCAACGGTCGTGGTGCACCCTCGGCCTTCTCCCAGTTCTCGACCAACCAGCCACGTTTGCGCGCGATCGCCGCGAGGCGTGTTTCGGGATTCACCGCCACCGGGAAGCCCACCGCCTCGAGCATGGGAAGATCGCTGCTCGAATCCGCGTACGCGATGGACTCGTCCAAACGCAGTCCCTCGGCGGCGCAATAGTCGGCCAACACTTGGGCGCGAGTTTCTCCGGTGGGTGGTACGCGGGACAATTCGCCCGAATAGGTGCCGTCGGGTCGAACCGTCATTTCGGCGGCCACGATCTCGTCGAACAGCGGTCGTAGGCCTTCGACGGCGAAACTCATGGCACCGGTGATGAGGATGGTGCGATGACCGAGGGCGCGATGCTCTCGAACCCGTCGCAGGCCGGCCGGGAAACTCTTGGTCATGATCAGCTGAGCCAGAAGTTCGCGCGCGTCGGCATCGATCTGCTCGACGGGGGCGTCTTCGTATCGTCGATAGAAGTAGCGCAGGAAGTCGGAGCGATCCTTGCGGTCCATCGACAGCAACGACGGTGCCTCGCGAAGAGTGCGCATCACGTAACGCAGACGTTCGGGGGAGTTGAGGCGACGGGTCGCCAACCACGAGTAGCTCTCGACCACGTTGCTCGAAATGAGCGTGTTCTCCAGATCGAACGCGGCCACGTGGCGTCGCGGATCGAGCACTTGTTTGCGCAACCGATCCGCACGATCGACCACGGTCTTGCCCGGCGTGGTCTTCACACGACTGTGAAGCACGATCGACGGAAGGTGGATGGTCGAGATGTACGTGGGCCAGTCGACAACGCGTGGATCGACGCAGAAGTCCCGGCGGTCGGTTTCGTCGAGACGATCGTGAATCGACAACAGATTGTCGACCGAATAGATCGCCTCGCATTCGGTGTACAGCCCGTAGAGCTCCACGTATTCGAGGGCGCGCTCGACGTCGTTGCGACGATCCTCCAACTTGGCCGACCACTCGGCCTGGGTTCCGCGCAGTGGGAGGGCTTGGAGCACCTTTTCGCCTCGGGTGATGAGGCTCTTGGCGCGCGTGAGTTGTTTCTCGACCGTGCCCCGACCGGGGAACTTCCAATCCGGAACGACGATGGGTTGACCCTGTGAGTCGTAGATCGGATGCTCGGTGAACCAATCTCGGACGTTGTCGACGAGGGTGCGGTACTTCAGCGGATTCGTCGAACCCGAGGCGACTTGCGTGATCGCGGGAGCGTCGATCGGGCCGAGGGCCGCCACGGCGATGATGGCCGCCACGACGAGGTCGACCGGGATGACGTCGACCGTTCCCTCGGGAACTCCGGGGAACTGATCGAGCAATCCGCGCGCGTACGAGATGATCACCGGTTCGGCCATGCGGAAACCGCGGATCCAACCCGGCGAGGGCTCGGCGAGCGCGGATTCAATGATCGACGGGCGAACGATGCTGACCGGTACCGCGCCCTTGGATTCGGTGAGTGCTTGTTCGCCCAGGGCCTTGGTGAACGCGTACGCATCGGGCCAACCGACGCTCGCGGCACGAGTTCGTCCGGCTTCGACGAGGCGATCTTTCACCCACTGCTCGCGAAGTTGTTCGGTCTTTTCCGCCAGCGCCGGTGCGCCAGCCGCACCGAGTTCGGAGCGAGCTTCGGACCGGAAACGCGCGAGGTTCTCCGGATGTCGACTGGCCGCTTCGGCATCACCGCGAAGGCGACGTGCCGAGGCGACTTCGCTGCGCCAGTTCAATCCGATGTCGAACGGACCGGCACTCACCAACTCTTCGGGGGCGGTGCCACGACGATTGCCGGCGACGTAACACGTGCTGACCGCCACGAGATGAGGGAAGGAACCATCGGCGCGCGGTCCGTGTTCGTTCAGAAGATTGGCGATGCGCGTGGGACCGAGCAGGTTCACCTCGACGGCGCTGTCGAGAGGCGAATCGAACGACACGCTGGCCGCCGAGTGAATGATGACGTCGCACGATGCGAACGTGTCACGATCGGCCTCGTTCAAGCCCAACCCGTCGGTGCCCACGTCGCCGGCGACGACCGACAGTCGACGTGACATGGTGGCGTCGAAGTCGGTGCCGAGCTCGCGTCGCAAACGGTCGAACGCGTTGTTCTTCAAGATCTCCTTGCGCACACGGTCGGCGGCCGACGTCCGTCGCCCGTTGCGCACCAACACCACCACCTCGCAACCCGGCACCGCGCGTAACAGCCGTTCGACGAGCGCGGTCCCCACGAAACCGGTGGCGCCGGTCACGGCGATGCGTTGTCCGGAGAGGCGGTCGGCAATCACGGTGCCCGTTGTAGCACAATTTCCGACCTTTCTCTACCAAATGGTAGAGAAAGGCGAAATTTTCTGTGTCGAGGCTGGTAGGAATGTCGTGTGGCCCGTCGAACCCGCCAAAACATCCTGGATGTGGCCGGAAACTTGTTCGGTCACCGGGGCTTCGACGCGGTGAGCCTGGATCAGATCGCCGCCGAGGTGGGGGTGGCCAAGCAAACCCTTCTCTACTGGTTCGCGTCCAAGGACGAGTTGATCCAAGAAGTCCTCTCCGAAACCGCGATCGAACTGACCCTGGTCATCGAAGCGGCCATTCGATCGGCACCCGATGACCCGCTCGATCGGATGGAAGCGGTCGTGAAGGCGGTCTTTCGTCCGGCTGTGCGTCGACCATCGTTGCTCGGACTCGTGCGCGAGATCAGCCGACTGCCATCCGAGTCGTCCGAGCGCCTCACCGACTCGTTGCGACCGTTGGTGGAGCGCGCAGTCTCGTGGATGCGCACCGAAATGGATGCCGGACGTTTGCGTCGGGCCGACCCGGCGTTGATCGTCGCGTTGGCCTATGCCACCGTCACCGGAATCGCCACCGAGCCCGAGGCATTGCGCGTGGTCGGTTGGAACGCCGACATCGTCGGCCTGCGCCGCCTGCGCGATGAATTGATTGGTTTTCTGCGGGCCGCACTCGCACCCGTCTCGGACTGATCGTCAACGCGTCGTGTTGCGGCGACGGCGAGTGTGCCGTTCGAGGGCCAATTCCACGAGTCGATCGATGAGTTCGGGATACGACACGCCCGTGGCTTGCCACAGCTTCGGGTACATGGAGATCGGAGTGAATCCGGGCATGGTGTTCACCTCGTTGCACAAGAAGCCGCGGCCATCGGGTTCGAAGAAGAAGTCGACGCGGGCCAATCCTTCGCAACGCAACGCATCGAACACTCGAATCGCCAACTCCCGCACGGTTCGGCTCTGTTCGGCGTCGAGATCGGCCGGAATCACGAGGCTCGCTCCGTCGGTCACGTACTTGTCCTCGTAGTCGTAGAAATCGTTGCCGGGAATGATCTCGCCGGCCACACTTGCCCGGGCGTCGATGTTGCCGAGCACGGCCACCTCGATCTCGCGACCGACAATGGCCTCCTCGCACACCACCCATTCGTCGTAGTCGAGAGCCGCGCGCACGGCGGTCATCATGTGGTCGGCGTCGGTCACCTTGGCCACCCCGACCGACGAGCCCATGTTCGCCGGCTTCACGAACAGCGGAAGTCCCAACGTGGCGATGACTTCGTTCAAGCGTTGTGGTGTGACTTGGTGATCACGCAACGCGACGAAACGTGGTTGGGGGATTCCGAAAGATGCCAAAGCTTGCTTGGCCATGGCCTTGTCCATGCCCAAAGCGGAGCCAAGCACTCCGGTGCCAACGTAGGGAAGATCCATGAGTTCGAGAAGGCCTTGGATGGTGCCGTCTTCGCCCAAAGGTCCGTGGAGCAAGGGCATCACGACGACTGGTCCGGTGGAAGCCGCGGCGCTGAGGATCGGTGCCGACGCCACGTCTCGACCGGCGGCGTCGAGTCGAGCGGGGAGCGAGTCGGGTCCGCGGTCGAGGGCGGCCATGGCTCCCTCGGCGAGATGCCATTGCCCGCCACGATCGATGCCAATCGCCAGCACGGAATATTTGTCGCGGTCGACCGCGCGCAGGACATGAGCGGCGGTCACGCAACTCACGTCGTGTTCGGCGGACTGTCCGCCGAAGATGACGACGAGAGTCGTGCGAGCGGAGTCGGCTCCCGGATCGTCCACGTTCCGAAGATACAGGTCGGTCGGGGGTGGGGTGCGACCACTACGATCGTCGGAGTATGGCTTCTGCAGGTAACTCCACGTCCGACGCACGATTCCTGACGCATCACGCTCTGCGCATCAAGGGCTTCGCCAAGAGCGAGACCCTGGCCGAGATGACGGCACTCGACCACGCCGAGGTGGAGAAACATCTGGCCGATCTGGCCGCGGCCGAGTGGGCGATGTTCCGGGAGGCGCGTTCTCTGTGGCAGTTGACGCCGACCGGTAAGGCGGAACATCCCAAGGTCCTGGCCGCCGACGTGGCGTCGGTCGATCTGAATTCGTTGAAGCCGCACTATCACGCGTTCCTGGAACTGAACACGGCGTTCAAGACCCTATGCGGTGACTGGCAACTCCGTGACGGTGTACCCAACGATCATTCCGATGCCGCCTACGACAAGAAGGTGATCGCGCGTTTGGTCGACCTTCATGGCGACGCCGCCCCCGTGGTCACCTCGATGGGTGCGGTGCTCGGACGATTGACGCCCTACGTGCCGCGACTGTCGACCACGTGTCAGGCGGTCGTGGCTGGGCAAACCAACATGTTCACCGGGGTGATGTGCGGATCGTTCCACGACGTGTGGATGGAATTGCACGAGGATCTCATCTTGTCGCAGGGCATCGATCGTGCGGCCGAGGGTTCGTTCTGATGGCCCGCTTCGGCCGTGTCATCACCGCCATGGTGACCCCGTTCGATTCCGACGGCTCGCTCGATCTCGATGGTGCGCGCAATTTGGCCAAGTGGTTGGAAGCCAACGGCAACGATGGATTGGTGATCGCGGGAACCACCGGCGAAGCTCCGGTGCTCACCGACGACGAGCGACTCAGCCTTTTCGCCGCCGTCATCGAGAGCGTGTCCATTCCGGTCATCGCCGGCACGGGCACCAACGACACCTTGCATTCGATTCACATGACCAAGGAGGCCACCAAACTCGGTGCGGCCGGCATCCTCGTCGTTTGCCCGTATTACAACCGTCCGCCGCAAGCGGGCATCGAGGCCCATGTTCGAGCCGTCGCGCAGTCGACCGACCTGCCGATCGTGGTGTACGACATTCCAGTGCGTTCGGGTCGAAAGATCAACACGCCCACCTTGCTGAAGTTGGCGAATGAGGTGTCCAACGTCGTGGCCTTGAAAGATGCCGCGGGCAATCCGGCCGAGACCGCGAACGTGATCAATCAGGCACCGGCTGGTTTCGAGGTGTACAGCGGCGACGACGGACTGACTCTTCCCTTGCTCGCCGTCGGTGCGGTGGGGGTCATCGGTGTGGCCACCCACTGGTCGGCGACCGATCATCAGGAGATGTTCGCGAAGTGGCTCGCGGGCGACGTGAACGGAGCGCGCGCGGTGAATGCACGTTTGCTCGAGAGTTTCGCCTACGAGACCGGAGATGACTCCCCGAATCCCATTCCGAGCAAGGTGATGATGAACATGCTCGGCGTGCCGGTTGGTCAATGTCGACTGCCCATGGGTCCGCCGGCCGACTTCGTCGCCGAACGCGCCAAGAAGGTGTGGGCGAACCTCCAGGCGGCCCGATCGAAGGCTCACTGATGCCGAATTCGGTTCGCGTGGTCTTCCTCGGTGGTTTGGGGGAGATCGGTCGCAACTGCATGGTGATCGAGCAGGACGACAAGCTGCTGTTGATCGACTGCGGGTTGATGTTTCCCGATGTCGATATGCACGGCATCGATCTCGTTCTGCCGGACTTCACGTGGTTGCGCGAGAACGCCGACCGCGTGGTGGGGTGCGTGGCGACCCACGGTCACGAGGACCACGTTGGTGCCTTGCAATTTCTGTTGCGCGAACTTTCCTTCCCCGTTTTCGGTTCGGCGGTGACCCTCGGCTTGGCCCGTAGTCGCATCGAGGAAGCCGGTCTGCTGGGCCGCACCGACCTGGTGGTGGTGCGCGACGGCGAGCGACGCATGATCGGACCCTTCGATGTGGAGTTCATCCCGGTGACCCACTCGGTGCCCCATGCGTTCGCCGTCGCAGTTCACACTCCGCAAGGAGTGATCCTTCATTCGGGAGACTTCAAGCTCGATCTCACCCCCGTCGATGGACGTCGCACGGATCTGGCTCGAATCGGCGCCATCGCTTCGACCGAAGGAGTGCGTCTTTTGTTGTGCGACTCCACGAATGCGGAGGAACACGGACACGCTCCGAGCGAGACCAGCATCGGGGCCGTGCTTCGCGCGTTGTTTCACGAACATCGTGATCGACGAATCATCACCGCCTCGTTCGCGAGCCATATTCACCGCGTCCAGCAAATCATCGATGCCGCGGTGGACACGGGACGCAAAGTGGCCACGGTCGGTCGCTCGATGCAGAAGAACGTTCGAATGGCACGCGATCTCGGAGTTCTGCGCGTGCCCGACGACACCTTGATCGACATCGAACAGGCGGCCGATTATCCGCCCCACAAGGTGTGCGTGATTTCCACCGGCAGTCAGGGCGAACCAATGTCGGCTTTGTCGTTGATGGCTCGCGGCGACAGCAAGCTCCTGAAAGTGGGCGAGCACGACACCGTGATTCTGTCCAGCCATGCGATTCCGGGCAACGAGTTCAACGTCACTCGGGTGATCGACGGACTGTTGCGCGCCGGCGCCGAGGTGGTTCATTCGGGGATCGCCGACGTCCATGCGACCGGACACGCCCAAGCCGATGAGTTGAAGACGTACCTGTCGATCGTCAAACCCGAATGGTTCGTTCCGGTGCATGGCGAATATCGCCATCTCGTCGCTCACGCCAAGCTCGGAGAATTGATGGGCGTGCGTCGCGAGAACATTCTTTTGTGCGAGGACGGTGACGTGCTCGAACTTTCGGACGAAGGGCTGGTGGCCTCGGGACGAGTGCCCGCCGGCATGTTGTACGTGGACGGCATCGTGGGTGACGTCGGCCAGGGCGTGTTGCGCGATCGACGGGTGTTGGCCGAGGAAGGTGTCGTGGTGGTGATCGTCACCGTCGACACCGCCACGGGCAAGGTGCTGACCGGACCCGAGATCATCACCCGTGGATGGGTGTACGCGCCCGAAGCCGAGGACCTTCTCGACGAAGCCTGTGATGCGGTCGCCGTGGCGGTGGAGAAAGCCCTGGCGGAAGGTGTTCGTGATCCGGAGGGCCTCGAAAAGGACGTGCGTCGCGCGGCCGGTCGTTTCGTGTCGGAGCGCACCAAGCGCCGACCGATGATCGTGCCCGTCGTCATGGAGGTGTGAGGCGATGAAGCGCCCGTTCACCAACATGTCGATTCGATCGTTGATTTTGGGTTCGTTGATCGCGGGTTCATTGGTCATGGGTTCTTTGGCGGCGTGTGGGGGAGGGTCCGACGATTCGACTCCGCCGTTGCGCGTCGACTTGATCGAAGGAGCACTCGACGCGGTCGAGGAACGAAGCGACTCGCCGGTCTCGTATTTCGAAGTGAACGCCACGCCGCTGGTGGTCAATCTCTTCGTCTCGACGACGAACGACTCGGTCGTTCAATACGTGTACGACGGCACCACATTGGTGGGTCCGTCCGAACCACTGGAGGCCGAAGGGACGACGTTCGATCGTGCGCTATTGGATTTCGCTCCCGACGACATGCTCGAGGAAGTGCTCGGTGAGTTGCCCGATAGTCAGCCGTACATGTTCGTGATCAACGGACTCGGCACCGATGTCGTGGCGTCGCGCGTGGAGTACCGGATTCTGCTGCGCTCCGTGAAGGGCGGAGAACTCGCCGTGGTGGTCGACCGAACGGGGGGCATCATCGGCACCGACGCTGAATAAACGTCGCCGGCCTTCGCCCGGTTTTCCGACCGTCAGGGCGGAATTGGGTGTGAGGGTATGCCCGAACCTGCCGGTGGCCTCTTGTTAGCGTTTCATGTGATGGCCAGCACCAAACCCTCAAACGGACGTTCGTCGTCGCGCTCGTCATCGGGGCGTTCCTCGTCGCGTGGCGGTGCGGCCGTCGAAACCCCACCCTCGGGGACCGGACGGTCGTCGGCACGACGTGGTGAAGTGCGCGAGGCGTTGTCGGGGCGCGAACATGAACTCTCGGCCATCGCCTTCTTCGTGCTCGGCGTCCTGATCGGGCTCGCCGTGTACGTTCGACTGGCTGGTCCGGTGGGTCGTGGCACCGACACGGCACTCGGATGCATCATCGGAATGGCGAGGTACGCCTTGCCGCTCATCTCGATCGCAGTCGGGGTGGCGCTTCTGAGGGGCGACCAAGCGCCGAGTCGCATGAAGCTCATCCTGGGTTGGGGTGGAATGGTTCTGGCGGCGCTGGGCCTATTGCACATTCTTCGCGGACCCGATGCCTACACGGGTGTCGACGCGTTGGGCGGAGCCGGGGGTTGGGTCGGTGCGGCCGTCGGTCAAACATTGTCGGCACTCATCGGCGCCATTGGTGCCTCGCTGGTGTTCGTGGCGTTGGCGTTGGGGTCGTTGTTGCTCATATCGAACATGGGTTTGACGACCATGATCGAAGCGGTGGGTCGAGCCCTCTCGCGAATGTTCGGCGGAGTCGGCGCCAGCCTGCGGCAGGTCATGACACCGTCGGAACGTGATGACCACGACAGTAAGCACGACGTGGAACACGACGAGAATGACGTGGTCGATCCATTCCTCATCGACGATCGATCCGCTGGCATCGATCCGGACGACATGGCCCCGGAGAACATGACCCCGGACGATGTCGAGCCGGAGATGTCCGATCCCGACGTGTCCGACGACGAAGACGAAGAACCGGCACCCAAGCCAGCGCGCCGCCCCCGAACAACCAAGGTCGACGAACCTCACACCCAGGGTCGCCTCGACACACCGCCGAGCGTCCCGAGCGAGTGGGTCCTTCCCGCGGCGAACCTTCTTTCACGGTCCGGCAAGCAGGCCATCGATGATGCCGAAATCAGTGCTCGTGGTCGACTTCTCGAGGAGTCGTTGCGTTCGCACGGAGTCGACGTCACCTTGAAGGGTCGAACGGTTGGCCCGACCGTCACCCGTTACGAACTGGAACTGCATCCGGGCGTGAAGGTGGCCCGTGTCACGAGCCTGCAAAAGGACATCGCCTACGCGATGGCCGCCACCGACGTGCGAATCCTCGCGCCGATTCCCGGCGAATCCCTGATCGGCATCGAGGTACCCAACCGCGCCCGCCAACTGGTGTCGCTCGGCGACCTGATGGGTTCAGCCGAAGCGAAATTGGCCACGCATCCGCTCGACGTGGCCATCGGCAAGGACATCGCCGGCCGTTCGGTGTTCTTGAACCTCGCCACCACGCCGCACCTCCTCATCGCCGGTGCCACCGGCGCTGGCAAGTCGAGCGGTATCAACTGCATCATCACGTCGCTGCTCATGCGATCGACTCCCGATCAGGTGCGCATGATCCTGATCGACCCCAAGCAAGTCGAAATGGGTCAGTACGCCCGCCTGCCTCATTTGCTCACGCAACCGGTGACCAATCCGAAGAAGGCCGCCAACGCCTTGGCTTGGGCGGTGCGCGAGATGGAACGTCGCTACGACCTGTTGTTCGAGATGGGTTACCGCGACATCACGGGTTACAACGCGGCTTTCGATCGCGGAGAGATTCAAGTGGAAAAGGGCGCCGACACGGTGGCCGAGCGCATGTATTTCATCGTGGTGGTCGTCGACGAATTGAACGACCTCATGATGGTGGCGGCACGCGACGTGGAAGAGAGCATCACCCGAATCGCGCAGAAGGCTCGCGCCGTGGGTATCCACCTCATCGTCGCCACGCAGCGTCCGTCGGTGAACGTCATCACCGGTGTGATCAAGGCCAACGTGCCCGCTCGCGCCGCGTATTCGGTGTCCAGCCAAACCGACAGTCGCGTCATCCTGGATCAGGTTGGTGCCGAGAAGTTGGTGGGCAAGGGTGACATGTTGCTGCTCCCGGGCAATTCGTCGGTGGCGCAACGAATTCAGGGTTGTTGGGTCGAAGAAGAAGAGGTTCGCAAGGTCGTGGCGCACTGGCGCAAACAGGCCCCCGAGGTGACCTATGTGAAGGGGGTCGAGGGCGACGAGCCCGCGGCCGGCAGCCCGGCGGGCATGAGCATCACCGACAGTTACAGCGACGACGATGACGACGAGACGCTGTTGAAGGCCGCCATGGAATTGGTGGTGCGTAGCCAGTTGGGTTCCACCTCGATGCTGCAACGCAAGTTGAAGGTCGGTTTCGCGCGAGCCGGCCGCATCATGGACTTGCTCGAGGAGCGCGGTGTGGTCGGTCCGAGCGTGGGTAGCAAGGCCCGAGAGGTGCTCATGACCGTCGAGGAATTCGAAGCGCTCGGCTGAACTAAGGTTTCCCCCGAAGAGTCGGCCCGAACCACGAGTTCGCGGCCCGAGTGGGGGAGACGGAAATCATGGAACTCATCGAAGTCGCATCGGGGTTGAAATTCCCCGAAGGTCCGATCGCCATGGCCGACGGCAGCGTGATTCTGGTGGAGATGTTCGGTCCGCGCATCACGCGTGTGCGACCCGACGGAACGAAGGAGACCATCGCCGAGATCGTGGGCGGACCCAATGGTGCCGCAATCGGTCCCGACGGAGCGCTCTACCTGTGCAACAACGGTGGTTGCTTCACCGAGGTTGATTTCGGTGGTTTGTCGTTCCCCGGACCGTTCGACCCGTCGCGTTACAGCGGTGGACGCATTCAACGTGTGGACCTTTCGACCGGCAAGGTGCAGGATCTGTACACCACGTGCGATGGTCGACCGTTGCGGGCACCGAACGATCTCGTCTTCGACAACAACGGTGGTTTCTATTTCACCGATCACGGAATCCGCGATTTGGGGGCGCGCACGTCCGATCTCACCGGCATCTATTACGCCAAGGCCGACGGTTCCTCGATCGTCGAAGTGGATTTCCCGGCCGAATCGCCGAACGGCATCGGTTTGTCTCCCGACGGCAAGAAGGTCTACTGGGCCGAGACCCACACCGGTCGCGTGTTCCAACGCGACATCGTTTCGCCGGGTGTTCTGTCGCCGACGATGCCGGGAGACACCAGTGCGGTGTTGTGCGGACTTCCGGGTTTGCAGCTCCTCGATTCGTTGG
>RHCK01000002.1 GCA_010030605.1 Acidimicrobiia bacterium | reverse complement strand
CCTCGAATCCGTTGAACACCGACTCTCTGGTTGCCGCGCCAGAACGTCGTCTGCCGAGCACGCGTTGTCTCGGCGGAGCCGCCTATGGGGGTCGCGACTGATGTCGATGCCCATATTGAGGCGACGTCCGAACAGTGGGCTCGGCAACATTCGTTCGAGTTTGGGATCACCCCGTCGCAACATCGACTGGGTGCTGATCTCCACGGTCGTGATTCTCGCCGTGGTCGGCGCCTTCGCCATCTACAGCGCGACTTTCTGGAAGATCGATGGTGATCCCTATTGGTTCGCCACCCGTCAGGTGATCTTCATCATCGTGTCGGGGGTGGCGCTGGCGGTGGTGATGTCGTTCGACTACACACTTTTGAACGATCGGGCCTATTTCTTGTACGGAGTTTCGATCATCGCGCTTCTGCTGGTGCTCTCCGCCGGAGCGTTGCGCGGAGGCGCGCGCTTGTCGTTCGACCTCGGACCGATCGCCTTCCAGCCCGCCGAATTCGCCAAGCCCGCGGTGCTCGTGGCGTTGGCGGCGTATTACAGCGAGTCCCGTGAATCGGTGATGAGCTACTCGCAGTTCATCACCGGGCTTTTGTTGGTGGGCGTGCCCGTCGCTCTCATTATCGTTCAGCCCGACTTGGGGTCGGCGTTCGTGATGATCGTCGGAGCGATCTGCGTCCTGGTGATGGCGGGTGCCAAGTTGAGGTACCTGTTGCTCATCTCGATGTTGACGGTGGCCACCATCGCCGCCGCCATCGTGGCCGGGATCGTCGACCGCTACCAGCTGCGTCGTATCGAAGCGTTTATCAATCAGAACTCCAGTGAGGAGAGTTTGCAGCAGTACGTGTTCCAGGTTCGCTACGCCAAGCGCGCCGTGGCCACGGGGGGATGGTTCGGCAAGGGTTATCTCCAGGGGCCGCTCACCAACGGCAAATTCATTCCGGTGCAGCAGAGCGACTTCATCTTCTCGGCCGTGGCCGAGCAGTTCGGAATGATCGGCGGGGGACTGGTGGTGGGGTTGTTCGGTCTGATGTTGTTCCGCATCTGGCGCGTGGCCAACCTGGCCCGCGATGCGTTCGGGTCGTATTTGTGCGCCGGCATCTTCGGGGTCGTTCTTTGGCACGTCTTCCAGAACATCGGCATGACCATGGGAATCATGCCGGTGACCGGGGTGCCCTTGCCCTTCGTGAGCTACGGCGGGTCGTCGTTGATCGCCTTCGCCATCATGATCGGCTTGGTCGAAAGCGTCCACATGCGCCGTTTGCGCTGACATCACCGACGGAGGTGCGGTTATCCACAGGTTCGACCTGTGGTGGTTCGGGGTCGCCGGTACACTTTGGGGGTCATGTCATCCCTCTGGTCGCGGCTCGAACCGCTCCTGGCGAGGGTGCGCAAACCAGCCCGCTACATCGGGTGCGAGGACGGGGCAGCGTCGCCCCAGCACGGTCACGGCAAAGTGGCCTGGCTCCTGGCCTACCCCGATGTGTACGAGGTCGGCCTGCCCAATCAGGGCTTGCAGATCCTCTACGAGATCCTGAATGAGCGCCCCGACGCCGTCGCCGAGCGTTCCTACGCGCCCTGGGTCGACCTCGAGAAACTGATGCGAGAGCGGGGAATCCCGTTGTTCTCGGTGGACACGCACCGCTCCGCGGACGAGTTCGACATCCTCGCGTTCAATCTGTCGGCCGAACTCGTGTACACGAACGTTCTGAACATGGTCGATTTGGCCGGATTCCCGGTGCGCGCCGACCAACGACGACCGGAGCATCCGTTGGTGATCATCGGCGGACACGCCGCGTTCAACCCCGAGCCCATGGCCGACTTCATCGACTGCGCCGTCCTGGGGGAAGGCGAAGAGGTGATCGGGGAGATCACCGATGTCGTGCGCGAATGGAAGTCGTCGGGTCGCACCGAGGGTTCTCGATCCGCGGTTCTTCGTCGACTCGCCCAGATTCCCGGTGTCTACGTGCCGTCGATGTACGACGTGGAGTACGACGGCGATCGGGTAGTGGGCATCACTCCCGCCTATCCCGATGTTCCCGAACTCGTCACGAAGCGCACCGTGTCCGATCTCGGACAATGGCAATATCCCAAGCGCCCGTTGGCTCCGCTCACCGAAGTGGTTCACGATCGATTGGCCGTCGAGGTGTTCCGTGGGTGCACGCGTGGATGTCGATTCTGTCAGGCGGGCATGATCACGAGACCGGTCCGTGAACGTCCCGCCGAGCAAGTGCGCACGATGATCACCGAAGGCTTGAAGCGCACCGGATACAACGAAGTCAGCCTCACGTCGTTGTCGACCGCCGACTTCAGTGGAATCGAATCCGTGGTGACGTCGATCGTTCCGGATCCCACCGCCTGTGGGGCCCCGACGGTCAGCCTTCCCTCGTTGCGCGTCGACGCCTTCACGGTCGGTTTGGCGGCCAAAGTGGCCAGCGGTCGTCGAAGCGGTCTGACCTTCGCCCCGGAGGCGGGTACGTGGCGTTTGCGAACGGTGATCAACAAACTCATCACCGAAGACGATCTGTACGGTGCGGTCGAGTCGGCCTTTTCGTCGGGTTGGTCGCGGATGAAGTTGTATTTCCTCACCGGCCTGCCCACCGAGACCGACGTCGACACCGAAGGGATCGTGGACCTGGCGGCCGGTTGCGTCTCGATCGGCAAGAAGCACACGAATCGTGCCAGCGTGACCGTGAGCGTCGGTGGGTTCGTTCCCAAGGCCCACACGCCGTTCCAATGGTTCGGTCAGAACGGCGTTCCCGAATTGCGTCGCAAGATCGGATTGGTTCGCGAGGCGGCCAGCAAAGCCAAGGGTGTGCAAGTGAAGTGGCACGATCCCGCGGCCACGCTGGCCGAGGGAATCGCCAGTCGAGGTGACCGTCGCGTCGGAGCCGTCATCGAGCGTGTGTGGCGAGCGGGCGGAACGTTCCAGGAGTGGTCCGAGTTCTTCGATCTCGATCGCTGGCTGGACGCGATGGCCGCCGAAGGTTTGTCGGTCGATTGGTACGTCACTCGGCATCGTGACGAGAACGAAGTGTTTCCGTGGCATCACCTGTCGGCCGGCCTTCATCATGACTTCTTGTGGCAGGACTGGCGATCGGCATTGGCCGAGGCCGGACTCGAGGATTGTCGTTGGACGCCGTGCTACGACTGTGGCGTGTGCACCGGGGACGGACTCGAGCACATCGTGGCCTCGCCCGTTGCTCCCGCTGGCGGCAGCCAGGGCACCGGTCAGAATCTGACCTTCGGCGGATCGGTTCCGATCACCTTGCGACCGAAGCCGAGCCTCGTGAACCACGACGTCGTGAGTGCGGGTCGCGGGTGATGTCATGAAGGTTCGTGTCAGCTACTCGAAGTTGGGAAAGATCCGTTTCACGGGTCACCGCGACGTGGCACGCATCTGGGAACGCACGTTGCGCAAGGCCGAGGTGCCGGTGGCGATGTCGACTGGTTTCACCCCACGTTTGAAAATGGCGTTCGGATTGGCGCTTCCCACCGGCGCCGAGTCGTTGGTGGAATTGCTCGACGTCACCCTGGCCGACGATGTCGACGACCTGGAGTCCTTGGTTCGACGACTCGACGAAAGCTTGCCCGTTGGCATGGCCGTCACGGGTATCCGCGAGTGCGGGC
This sequence comes from Acidimicrobiia bacterium, assembly GCA_010030605.1. Lineage (GTDB taxonomy): Bacteria > Actinomycetota > Acidimicrobiia > Acidimicrobiales > Ilumatobacteraceae > Casp-actino8. The sequence continues at coordinate 23,526 of RHCK01000002.1, read as the reverse complement.
CGTCGGAGGTCTCGCTGCAAGAAGACGTGGTGGCCACGACATGGGTCATGGCCATCGACGCTGCCGACGTGTCGGGGAACATCGACCGACTGAACGCGGCTTGCGAGGTGTGGGTCGACCGTGAACGCAAGGGCGAATCCCGGCGTGACGACATTCGATCGGGAATCCTCGGGCTGCGAACCATCTCGACCGAAACCTCCGAACTTTTACCGCCACTGTGGCTGGGTGAATCCAGTGGCGTTCTCATCGAAGCAACCCTCACCACCGCCGGTCGCGGAATTCGACCGACCGAGTTAGTCGAAGCCCTCGTACCCGGATGTGAGCCGTGGAATCACCTCACCCGGGTACTCCGTATCAACCAAATGATCGAGCGAGACGGCGAGCACGTGGACGTGCTGTCGGCTCGCCCAGCGCACACCGAGGTGGGCGCATGAGAAAGGAACATTGTCATGTCCGAGACTCCGGAACACCTGGATCGTCCCGTATTGCCCGTCGTTGGCGAAACGCCGACGTCGCCCGAAGCCACCACAACTGAATCGAGTACATCGACACCGGATTCGTCCGCAACGGATTCGTCCTCGACGGACTCATCGTCTCCGGATTCATCGTCTCCCGCGGCGAACAATCCCGCGCGCAAGAAGCGTCGTCGCGGTTCGCGCGGAGGTCGTAATCGGCCACGACCGAACGGAGGCGTGAACGGAACGACGGACGCCTCATCCGATGCCGCTGATGACGAATTCGGCGACGACGACGAGTTCGACGATGACGGACACGACGACGGTTCTGATGACGGCGATGATGCGTCGAGTCCGGCCGAATTGCCCGAGCGCATGAGCGAGGGTCGTCCTTCGCCCGACGTGGCCGCCCAAGCGGTGGTTCAACGGCCCAAGATCGGCGACACCCGTCCGGCGCCGCCGTCATCGGGTCCGGCGGTCACCATGCCCGGTGGCACACGAGCCGGACAGACGGCTCCTGGTCGCGGCAAGCAAAACAAAGGCGCCAAACCGAATCCGAAGCCGGCGGTTCCCGCAACCGACTCGGGTGCGACTCCTGATGGTTCAGCTGGTGGATCCAGCGAGGGTGGTGCGCGCAAGAAGCGTCGCCGCAACGGTCGAGGTCGTGGCACGGGTTCCGACGATCGAGGAGCCGGTCGCTCCACCGACGCCGACGTTGTCGAACGACGTCGAGGTCGTGAGCGCAATGGTCGCCCGATCGGGCGGCACTTCATGTGCGTGCAAGTCCGACCGAATCTCACCCAGGTCGCCGTTCTCGAGGGACGAAGCCTCATCGAGCACTATGTCAGTCGCCCCGCCGACGACGTGGCTCAGATCCACGGGAACATCTACGTCGGCAAGGTGCAGAACGTGCTCCCCGGAATGGAGGCCGCGTTCGTCGACATCGGCACCCCGAAGAACGCCGTGTTGTATCGCGGAGACGTGCAATACGACGCCGAGGACATCGTCGACAGTCAGCCCCGTATCGAACAGATCCTGAAGGGCAAGCAACTCATCGTCTGTCAGGTGACCAAGAACCCGATCGGTGTGAAGGGAGCACGGCTGACTCAGGAAGTTTCCTTGCCGGGTCGGTTCGTCGTGCTGATTCCGAATTCCAAGACGTACGGCATCTCGAAGCGCCTGCCCGACGCCGAGCGAAAGCGTCTTCGCAGCATTCTCGATCGGGTGAAGCCCGCCGAACACGGACTGATCGTCCGTACCGCGGCCGAAACCGCCACCGAGCATGAACTGCGGGCCGACATGACCCGTTTGGTCGAGCAGTGGAACGACATCGAGGCCAAAGCCAAGAAGGCGAACGGGCCGACGTTGCTGTACCGCGAACCACCGCTGGCGGTGCGGGTCATTCGCGAGGAATTCAACAGCGACTATCGCGGTGTCGTCATCGACGATCGTCAGTTGTACGAGGACGTGCGCGATTACGTGCAAGCTTTCAACCCCGAGTTGGCCGATCGCGTGGAGTACTTCGATGCCACGAGCGAGGGGCTGCCCATCTTCGAGAAGCATCACGTGCACGAACAGATCCACAAAGCGCTCGATCGCAAGGTGTGGTTGCCCTCGGGTGGCTCGCTGATCATCGAGCACACCGAAGCCTTGACCGTGATCGACGTCAACACCGGACGCAACGTGGGAACCTCGAACCTCGAAGCCACCGTTTTCCAGAACAATCTGGAGGCCGCCGAAGAGGTGGCCCATCAACTGCGGCTGCGCGACATCGGCGGAATCATCGTGATCGACTTCATCGACATGGAGATCAAGGAGAACCGCAAGAAAGTGGTGGAGGCCTTCCGCTCGGCGTTGTCCCGGGACAAGACCCGTACGCAGGTGTTCGACATTTCCGAACTGGGTCTCGTCGAGATGACCCGCAAACGAATCGGGGAGGGTCTCCTGACCAGTTTCGCCGGCCAATGCCCCGATTGTCAGGGGCGAGGCGTCCTGGTCGACCACGATCTTCTGCACTGATCCGCCGCTAGGAGGGTCTTTGGCGGTGGGCGTTGGTTGCTCCCATTCCGGCAGGTAGAGTCGCCATTCGCTATGTACGCAGTGATCGCAACCGGTGGCAAGCAGGTCCGTGTGACCGAGGGCCAGCAAGTGCATGTTGAACTCCTCGGTGCCGAACAGGGCGCCACGGTGAACTTCACGCCCGTGCTGGTCGTCGACGGCGACACTGTTCTGGCCACGCCCACCCAACTCGCCGGCACCAAGGTGTCGGGTCGCATCGTCGGCTCGGCCTCAGGTCCCAAGATCGACGGCTTCACCTACAAGCGTCGCACCAATCAGCGACGCCGGTACGGCCATCGTCAGCACTACCAGGTGGTCGAGATCACCTCCATCGCGAAAGGCTGAGACATGTCAAAGACAAAGGGCGGCGGCTCAACCCGCAACGGTCGTGACTCCAACGCACAGCGCCTCGGCGTGAAGGCCTTCGCTGGCACCAGCATCACTGCCGGCACCATCGTCATTCGTCAGCGCGGAACCAAGTTCCACCCCGGCAAGAACGTCGGTCGTGGCGGAGATGACACCTTGTTCGCACTGGTCGACGGAGTGGTCAAGTTCGGTGAGCGCAAGGGGCGTCGAGTGATCGACGTCATCCCCGCCGACTGAGTTTCACTCTTTGGCGTCACACGTCGATTCCGCGCGGTAAGCGGTCGGCGTCCCATCCGAGCAGGGTCACTCCCTGTCGGCACGCGAATCTGTCGGTCATGCCGGCCACGTAGCTGACGGCGGTGAATCTGGCGTGCGGCGATTGGGGATCCACGAGGTCGCCCCCCGGAAGGAGGGTCGGCTGTTCGGTGTAACGATCGACCAAGGCGCGAAGCAGGGCGATGACCGAATTCGCTTGAGCCTTGCTTTCGGGTCGTAGGTACACCTGCTCGTAATTGAAGCGTCGGAACTCGGCCAGCGCTTCGGCGATCGGTGGTTCCATGCCGACACGACCCGTGTGCATGGCCGCGCGAATCATGGACGTGATGAAGGCGCTCAGCTGCGACCCGCGAGTGTGTCCGCATCGCGACGTGACGATGTCGGGCAGGTCGTCGAGCGACACGATGCGCGCATCGACCGCGTCCTCGAAGTCGTGACACACATAGGCGATGCGATCAGCCCAACTGACGACTTCGCCTTCGGGAGTCGAGGGTGCCGGTCGGCTCCAGGAATGATTGCGAATTCCGTCGAGCGTTTGTCGGCAGAGATTGAGATGTTGCAACGTGACGTCGGCACCCCAAACGGCATGGTCGAATCCCTGTTCGACGTATGGTGCGAGCGCATCCTCGGACGCGTGGCCCCCTGGGCCGTGTCCGCAGTCGTGTCCGAGCGCGATGGCCTCGGTGAGAGCGACATTCAGACCGAGCGGGCGAGCAACCGCGGTGGCGACCTGAGCGACCTCGAGTGCGTGGGTGAGTCGAGTTCGTTGATGATCATCGGGGAACACGAACACCTGCGTCTTGCCGGCCAGTCGTCGAAACGCCGGAGCGTGCAGGATGCGATCTCGGTCACGTTCGAAGCAGGTGCGGAACGGATCCGGTTCCTCGTCACGTTCACGGTCGCCGGCCCCGTGGGCGCGCGTGGCGAGTCGACTGAGGGACGCATTCTCGATGTCTTCGCGCGCCGAGCGAGACAGAGTGGACGTTTCTCCGGTGCCGGCCCACGAGTCGGCGTGAGCCACCGTGACACCAACGTCGGATGACGCCCCCGACATGGTGCTCGCCCAACGTTCGGCGCGTTCCTGCATGTCGTGGTCGGAGTGTTCGCGATGGCTACTGCTCACGGTCTCACGATACGACACCGCTGTGGTATCGACGTGGCGAGGACCCTCGCCGGTAAACACCGTTTCGGCTGGGTAGCGTGACGCACGAGGTCGCCCCATGAGCCAGTTCGTCGATGAGTGTCAGTTGAACGTGAAAGCCGGGGACGGTGGAGCTGGGTGCGTGTCGTTCCGTCGCGAAGGTCCGGTGGCGATGGGCGGACCCAATGGTGGGGACGGCGGTCGCGGTGGAGATATCTGGCTGGTGGCCGATCGCAACGTGGCGTCATTGTTGGCGTTCCGCGATCACCCGCACCGCATCGGTGGCAACGGGGTTCATGGGATGGGCAAGGATCAACACGGAAAGCGCGGCGAAACCCTCGAGGTGAAGGTTCCCGAAGGCACGGTGATTCGCGACATGTACACCGGAGAGGTGTTGGCCGATCTCGTCGATCACGGCGATCGCTGGTTGGCCGCTCACGGTGGTCGAGGCGGTCGAGGCAACGCACGATTTCTCACCAACCGGCGTCGGGCTCCGTCGTTCGCCGAGCAAGGCGAACACGGTGAGGAGCGTTGGCTCAAACTGGAACTCAAGTTGATGGCCGACGTCGCCCTCGTCGGCTTCCCCAACGCCGGCAAGAGCACTCTCATCTCGGTGATCTCGGCCGCCAAACCGAAGATCGCCGCCTACCCGTTCACCACCCTCGAACCAAACCTTGGTGTCGTGCGTCTCGACGGAAACACCGAATTCGTGGTGGCCGACATCCCGGGTCTCATCGAAGGTGCATCCGAGGGTCGCGGACTCGGACATCGCTTCTTGCGACACATCGAACGAGCACGTGTGTTGTGCGTCCTCATCGACCTGGCGCCGGTCGATGACACGTCGCCAACCGAGCAGTTGAACATTCTTCTTCGCGAACTGGAGTCCTACGACCCGTCGTTGCTCGAGCGACCGCGCGTGATCGTGGGAACCAAAACGGACTCGGCCACCGCCGAGATGTTGGAGAAGTGGGACGGGATGATGATCTCGGCCGTCACCAATCAAGGGGTGCGTGATCTGGTCGGTCGGTTGGCGAGCTTGGTGCATGACGCGCGCCAGGAGCAGCCGGTCAGCGAAGGGCGGGTCATCTTGAAGCCCGAATCCGACGGTGCGTGGGTCGAGCGGCTCGCGAGCGGGGGGTTCCGCGTGCATGGTCGCAAAGCCGAACGTGCCGTGCACCTGAACGATGTCACGACTCCCGAGGCCATGACCTACATCGAGGAACGGCTGAAGAAGCTCGGGGTTCCCCGCTTGCTGGCGCGCGCCGGCGCGCGCGAAGGCGATGTGGTCTGGATCGCCGATTTCTCCTTCGACTATTCGCCCGACAACTGAACGGCTCAACCGGTACCGTCCTCGTCATGCGAATCGTCGCCAAGATCGGAAGTTCGTCCCTCACCGACGATCTCGGTGTGATCGATCGCGCCATCATCGCCGACGTCTGTCGTCAGATCGCCCGCCTTCGCGCCGATGGCCACGATGTCGTGCTCGTCACGTCGGGCGCGGTCTCGGCGGGGGTGTCCGCGCTCGGTCTTCGCGAGCGTCCATCCGATATGCGCACTCTCCAGGCTTTGGCCGCGGCCGGACAGAGCCGACTGATGGAGGTCTACAACTCCGAGTTCGCCTCGCATTCTCTCGTGGCCGCCCAGGTGTTGTTGGTGCCGCACGACTTCATCGATCGCACGCAGTACTTGCACGCCCGCAGCACTCTGGAACGCCTGCTCGAATTGGGTTGCGTGCCCGTCGTGAATGAAAACGACGCCATTGCCAACGACGAAATTCGTTTCGGGGACAACGACCACATCTCGGCGCTGCTCTCGCACCTGCTTCGTGCGGATCTGCTCATCTTGCTGACCGACACCGAGGGACTGTTCACCGCCGATCCGCGAACCGATTCCTCGGCGACCCTCATCACCGACGTGCACGAAAGTGATCCGCTCATGAGCGTTTCCGCCGGAGCCACGGGATCCAATCGCGGCAGCGGCGGTATGGCATCGAAACTTTCCGCCGCTCGTATCGCATCATGGTCGGGTATCCGCGCCGTGATCGCGCGCGCGACGATCACCGACGTCTTGAATCGGGTCACCGCGGCCGCGATCGAGGCAAGTTCCGGAATCGGCACCACCTTCCACGGGTCGGATCGAGCGCTCTCGTCGCGCCAACTGTGGGTGGCGTTCGCCAGCGAGGTGCAGGGAACGATTTCCGTCGACGCGGGGGCCGCTCGCGCATTGCTGAAAGGAACGGTTTCTTTGTTGCCGGCCGGGGTTCGTGACGTCTCGGGTTCCTTCGAGAGTGGACAGACCGTCGAGATCGCCGATGATCGCGGAACGGTCATCGCCCGAGGTTTGGCGTCGATGTCGTTGGATCAGGCACGCCGGTCGATGGGACGTCGCACCGCCGATTTGGACGAAGGCACGCCTCAGGTCGTCGTGCATCGCGACGACTTGGTTCTACTCCCGCGTTGATCTCTGGCGTATGTCGCCGATGCGGCTGCGCAAAACCCGCAGGTGTTCCACCTCGGGTGCTCTGAGCAACGAGAGTGCGCCGAGATAGGTGAGCACGCCAACTCCCGAACCAACGACCACCTTGACGAATGCTCCGGCTCCCGAATTGGATCCGATGGGTCGTAGCACCATCCACATGATCGCACCCATGCTGGCGGCGGCGATCACGAGTCGGCTCAGACCGAGGAGCACGTCCAGGGCCGAGAAACCGCGCACCTTGTTGCGAAGCACGAAGAGCGCGCCGATCGCGGCCAACACGTACGAGGCCGAGAAGGCGATGCCCAGCCCGAGGACGTCGAGCGACGGCGACAAGATGAATGCGAGCGCGATGTTGAGGACGTTCTGGAAACAATTGATGACGAAGGGAGTGCGCGTGTCCTGGTGGGCGTAGAAGCCGCGCAGGACGAAGAGGTACACGGAATATCCGATCAAGCCGAGAGCCAGACCGGCCAGTGCCCGCGCGGTGGTGTCGGCCGCCGTGGCGTCGAACTCGCCGTGTTGCAACAGCAGACCAATGATGGGTCGGGCCAACACCATGAAGGCGAACGCGGCGGGGAAGGTGAGCAGTCCGACGAGCCGGATGCCGAGGTTCGTGCGTTCGATGAACGCGGCTTTGTCGCGTCGGCTAACGGCACGAGCCATCTCGGGGATGAACGTCGTGGCGATGCTCATGGCCAAGAGTCCGTGGGGGAAATAGAAGAACGTCGAGGCCTTGGCGAAGGCATCTTGTCCGCCCGAACCTGGCTCGGCGAGATTCTTGACGACGATCACCGTGAGTTGATTGGCCATGACGTAGCCAAAAGTCCAACCGGACAATGCGAGCAGGCGTTTCACCGCCGGATGCCGGGGTCGGAATCGGAATCGGAAATTCAGGCCGGCGCGATGGATGGCGGGCAACAACACGAGCGCCTGGAGCGCGATGCCACCGGTGGCTCCGAGTCCGAGCAACCATCTGAACGACGGGCTGTTGAGAACCTCGGCCAAGGGAATGCCGTCGTCGGGATGGTGCAGCAGGATCGGGACGTACAGCAACGTGGAGATGATGACGATGTTGGCGAGCACCGGCGACCACGCGGCGGCGAAGAATCGACGCTGGGCGTTGAGCAACGATCCGAGCAAAGCCGACACCCCATAGAAGAAGATCTGCAGGAGGAAGATGCGGGTGAGAGCGGTGCCGACGGTTCGAAATTGGTTCACGTCGATGCCGTCGGCCGGGTTCAACGAGAAGACGCGGAACACCCAAGGTGCGAAGAACGTGGCGACCGCCGTGAGTGCGGCCAATGCGATGATCGCGGTGCCAACGATGGCTTCGGCGGAGTCGCGATCGTCCTCTTCGAGCATGCGACTGAACATGGGCACCAAGGCCGCCGAAAGAACGCCTCCGAGGAGAAGTTCGTAGACGGCGTTGGGGGAGTTGTTCGCCCCGTCGTAGGCATCGGCGAGCGCCGTTTGACCGATCACGACGCCGAAGACGATCACGCGCAACATTCCGGTGAATCGGGACAGTCCCGTGCCGAGGGCCACGATCGCGTTGCTGCGAAGAATGTGGCTCATGCCGTCGTGGGCATCGTGATCACCGCTGGTCGATGTCGCATCAGGTGTTGCGACATCGGACGGCGTCACATCCTGGGACTCGGAGAGATGGGGATCGGTGAAACGGGGTTCGATGGCGGCATCGACCCCTTCTGACTCCTTCGATTCCCCCACGCCTATCAGACTAGGTCCCCCATGCAGTCCGTGATCCTGCCGAGGTGGGGTCCGAACTGGTGACGTCTTCGGGACTGACAGTAGGGTGCTGGGAATGACTCCCCGCTTTTCATCGGTCCAACAGGTGCGCGAAGGTCTTCGTGACGTCAATTATCTCGCCGATGACGGCATCGCCGGGGTGGCGTTCCTCGCCGATCGTTTGGCCAAGCCGATTCTCGTGGAAGGTCCTGCTGGAACGGGAAAGACCCAGCTCGCCAAGAGCATCGCCGACATGACCGGATCTCGGCTCATTCGTCTGCAGTGTTACGAGGGCCTCGACGAGTCCAAGGCGTTGTACGAGTGGAACTACAAGAAGCAGTTGCTGCGAATCCAGGCCGACAAGAACAGCGACGGTTGGAGCGAGATTCACGACGACATCTTCAGTCGCGAGTTCCTGCTCACCCGACCGTTGCTCGAGGCCATCAGTGCTCCCGATCCGGTGGTGTTGCTCATCGACGAAGTCGACCGTGTCGAGGTGGAAACCGAGGCTTTGTTGCTCGAGATCCTGTCGGAGTATCAGGTGTCCATCCCGGAGCTCGGAACCATCACCGCCACCCAGATTCCGATGGTGTTTCTCACCTCGAACAACACCCGCGAACTCTCCGAAGCCCTGAAGCGTCGTTGCCTCTACTTGCATGTCGACTACCCGTCGATGGAACGCGAGAAGGAAATCGTGCTCACCAAGGTGGAGGGAATCACCGAGAACCTGGCCGATCAGGTGGCGCGAATCGTGCGCAGCATTCGTCAGTTGGATCTGAAGAAGTCCCCGAGCGTCAGCGAGACCCTCGACTGGGCGCGCACCATCATGTTGTTGAACATCGAGACCATCGACGCCCAGGTGGCCAAGGACACCTTGCACGTTCTTCTGAAGTACCAGACGGACATCGCCAAGGCCGCCAAGGAACTGTCCGTCGACCTCGTCTGAGGCCAGGACCGTCACCGTGCTCGACCTTCTCGCCGGTTTCGTCACCGAGCTCCGCAACGCCGGTCTACCGGTGTCCTTGACGGAGAATCTCGACGCGATGGAGGCGGTGCAACACATCCCCATCGAGGACCGGGACGCGTTCAAGTACGCGTTGGGGGCGACCCTCGTGAAGAACAGTGCTCACTGGCGCTCGTTCGAAACGGTTTTCGAGGTGTACTTCTCCATGCGCGGCCCGGAGTACAAGTTGGTCGAGGGGTCCGAGGACGAACTCGAGCAGATGTGGCGCGAGATGCAGGAGCAGATGAAGCAGGGCGATGGCCGTGGTTCATCGGGCGGAATGGATGCCCTCACCCCCGAAGAGATCGCCCAGATGCTGATGCAGGCCTTGATGAACGGCGATCAGGCTCTCATGCGGGCTCTGGCCAAACAGGCGGTGCAGCGATTCGCCGGCATGGAACCGGGTCGGCCGGTGGGCGGCACGTATTACTTGTACCGAACTCTGCGCAACCTCGACCTCGAGGGGATGTTGCAGAAGTTGATGGATGCCAGCCGTCAGGAAGTTGGCGGTGAACTCACGGCTCTCGAGGAGCGTCTGGAGAAAGACGAGTACGAGAGTCGCATCGAGCAGTTCAAGAAAGAGATCGAGGCCGAGATTCGTCGGCGCTTGGTGGCCGACCGCGGAGCCGAAGCCATGGCCAAGACCTTGCGCAAGCCCTTGCCCGAAGACGTCGAGTTCATGCACGCCAGCCGTGACGAGATGCAGGCTCTGAAGAAGTCGTTGTATCCGCTCACGAGAAAGTTGGCCGCCCGTTTGGCCCGCAAACGTCGTCACGGTCGAAAAGGACCGCTCGACTTCCGCAACACCGTGCGGCACTCGCTTTCGTACGGTGGCACTCCCGCCGAACCGAAGTTCAAGTATCCGCGTCCCGCCAAGCCGGAACTGATGGTGGTCGCCGACATCTCGGGGAGCGTGGCGGCGTTCGCTCGTTTCACCCTGATGTTGGTGTATGCCATTCAGAATCAGTTCTCCAAGGTGCGTTCGTTCGTGTTCATCGACGGCATCGACGAAGTCACCGACTTCTTCAAGGGAACCGAGGACATCAGCGAAGCGATTCATCGCGTGAACACCGAGGCCGACGTGGTGTGGGTCGACGGGCACAGCGACTACGGACACGCTTTCGAGGTGTTCTGGGAGAAATACGGCAAGGACGTCGGGCCCAAGACCACCGTTTTGTTCCTCGGTGATGCGCGCAACAACTATCACGCCTCGCAAGCGTGGGTCATCAAGGAGATCCGTCAGAAGGCTCGGCAGGTGTATTGGTTGAATCCCGAGCCGCGCTCGTATTGGAACACCGGTGATTCGATCGTCGGGGAATACGGTGCGCACACCGACGGCACGTTCGAATGTCGCAACCTTCGTCAACTCGAGTCGTTCGTCGAGAAGTTGGTTTGATTCCGTGACCCGACTGATTTTCGTGCGTCATGGCGAATCGCAGGTCACCGTCAATCGACAAGTGGGTGGACCGCGCAGTTGCGTGGGACTGTCCGATCTGGGCCGACTTCAGGCCGAGCGGTTGCGCGATCGATGGGTCACCCATCCCGAGATCACGGCCGATGCCGTGTACGCGAGTCACTATCCCCGCGCCCGTGAGACGGGTGAGATCGTGTTGCCCGCACTCGCCCACGATGAGTTGCTCATCGACGCTGGTTTCGGTGAGCACGACCCCGGTCCGATCTGCGACGGTCTGACCTATGACGAGTTCGAACGACGATTCGGGGACCCCGATTGGGAGAACGACCCGCATGGAGAGACCTTTCCGGGTGGTGAAACCATTGCCGCGTTCCAATTGCGGGTCGGAGATGCCGTGCGCGGACTGATCGAGCGCCATCCCGGAGGTCGCATCGTGGTGTTCTGCCACGGGGGAGTGATCGACACCGTGTTGCGTCAATCGTTACGAACGGCGGGCACGGGTATCTTCGAGGTATGGACCAAGAACACCTCGATCACCGAGGTCGAACTGGTGAAGCCCGGTCGTTGGCGTCTGGTGCGTTACAACGACGCCGCGCACATCGCCGGACTTCCGGCCTCGACGAACTCCCATTGAGTCGCCGGTGTCGTCGATGATCGACGTCCTGATCATCGGGGCGGGGTCCGCCGGGTGCGTGCTGGCCGACCGTTTGTCGGCCAAGGGTTTGTCGGTGTGCGTCGTCGAGGCCGGATCCGATCTGCGTCCCGACGCCACACCGGACTCCATTCGTGGCGCATCGTTTTTCGAGGCTCTCGCCGAACCGGGACGCTCGTATCCCGAACTCGTGGCCCAGCGCGTGACCGGCCAGGAGCGACGTCCGTACGCTCGCGGCCGAGGGGTGGGTGGTTCGTCGGCGGTCAACGCCATGATCGGTCTCTGGGGTGAGATCGACGACTACGACGCGTGGGAACGAGATTTCGGTTGCGTCGGTTGGAGTTGGCGCGAGGTGGAGAAGTACTTCCATCGCATCGAAGTTCCTCTGCATCGTGCGTCACCGGAAGGTTCCGAGTCGGTCACCGGCGCGTTGGTTGATTCATGCATCATGAACGGCTGGGCACTGCATCGCGGTCCGTTCCCGCTGTCGGGAGTTCCCGCCGATGTGGGTCCGGCGATGTTGACACGCGACGCGAACGGACGTCGAGTGACCGCGGCCGACGTGTATCTGGAACGAGCTCGTCGTCGAGGAAACGTCGAGGTTCGCGTCGATACGGTGGTCGATCGGGTGATGATCGAACGTGGACGGGCCACCGGTGTGGTTCTGATCGACGGCACCGAGATCGGTGCCCGCGAGGTGGTGGTGTCCGCCGGGGCGATTCACTCGCCAACCATTCTGTTACGGAGCGGTCTGGATCGACCGGGAATCGGCAAGGGACTTCAGGACCATCCATCGGCGCCGATCACGGTCGGTTTGGTTCGCCCGCCCGATCCGCGCTCGTTGCCGGTTTCGGCGGTGGCTCGCTTCAGCAGCGGTCGTCAGGGTGCCGATTTGCAACTTCTGCCCATCAATCATCTCGGTGCCGCCGCACCCGGATTCGGACTCATCAACGTGGCGCTCATGAAGGTGACCTCGCGGGGGACGGTGAAACTGAATCCCGTCGACGCGTTGCTCGATCCGGTGGTCGATTTCGACATGCTCTCCACCGATGATGACGTCGAGGCGTTGACCGCTGGCGTGGGGGTCCTGCTCGATCTGCTCGAGGGTGCGGGGATGCGGGCCATCGCGAACGAGTTCTTCATCGACGACCGCGGCACGACCGTCGCCGACATCGCCGACTCACCGGACGCCGTTCGGTCGTGGCTGGTTTCCTCGACTGGGGACTACGTGCACGCGGCCGGAACGTGCGCGATGGGGGACCCGCGCTCCGAGTTCACCGTCGTCGGTCCCGACGCCCGGGTGGTGGGGGTGGACGGACTGCGCGTGTGCGACGCATCGATCTTTCCCTGTGTGCCGCGGGCGAACACGCATTTCCCCGTCATGATGGCCGCGGAGTTGGTCGCCGACCGCTGGTGATCCGGACCGTGGCATGTTCTCCGGAGTCGGAAACCGTGCCATACCCCGTCGGCATGGTGAAGGCATGAGCCACTTCCCGCGCCGTATTCCCGTCCGACCCGTCGTGCCCGCCGACTCGGGCGAGCCGCTGGTGATCGACTGCGACACCTGCGTCATGCACGACACCGACGCGTGCGCCGACTGTGTCGTGTCGTTTCTTCTCGACAACGAATCCGACGAAGAAACGAGCGAAAACACCGCCGTGGTTCTCGATTTGAACGAGATTCGTGCTCTGAAGGCGCTCGGTGACGCAGGTTTGGTGCCTACGCTTCGTCATCGTGCGTCCGGCTGATCGACAACCTCGTTCGGGTTCGGTCTCGGCCGAGTATGCGTCATCCATCGTCGACATGGCCCGCGATCTGGGGATCGATCGGTTGGGATTCACCGATGCGTCCGTGCTTCACCGGGCACGCGTCGCGCTCGACGACCGAGTGGCACGCGGACTTTCCGACACCATGGGATTCACCTTTCGGAATCCCGAGCGTTCCACCGACCCGACGCGAGCCGTCGAGGGCGCGCGTTCGGTTATCGTGGCCGCGCGCAGTTACAACGTGGTCGACGAACAACGGCCAGTCGGGCCGGTGGCAACCGTCGCTCGTTACGCCCGCATCGACCAGTACACACCGTTGCGTCAAGCGTTGCAGAAGATCGCGTTGCGACTGCGCGCCGATGGATTCCGCGCGGTCGTCTTCGCCGATGAGAACGATCTCGTCGACCGTGAGGTGGCTCACCGAGCGGGGCTCGGCTGGTTCGGCAAGAACGCCAACATCTTGTTGCCGGGAATGGGCAGCTTTTTCAGCCTCGGATCCATCGTCACCACCGCGGAGTTTCCACCCGCTCCTCAACCGGCACCGGACGAGTGTCCCCGTCGATGAGTCCGTGCGTGAGGTGCTTCGCCACTACCTTGGAAGCGATGTTGCGATTCTGCGAGCTCATGCCGTGTGGGCGGCTCGTCGACTCGGACAATCGGATCTCGTCGAAATGGTGCGGAACGATCTCGACGAACTCGTGCGCGCCGAGTGGAATGCGCCGGTGACATCGAGATGAGACGTGACATGGTGGACGTGGCATCGTGATGGGGTTGTCGTGAAACATCTGTTGGTCACCAACGACTTTCCACCCAAGATCGGCGGCATTCAGTCGCTGCTCTGGGAATGGTGGCGACGACTTCCTCCGGAGTCGTTCGCGGTGCTCACCAGCCCGTACGAAGGAACCTCCGAGTTCGACGCCGCTCAGCCCTTTCTCATCGAACGCACGCGCGAGCCGGTGCTGTTGCCGCATCCGTTCATGGTTCGCCGCATCAACGAGATGGCCAAGCGCGTGGGGGCCGAGCGGGTCGTGCTCGACCCCGCGGTGCCCCTCGGAATCGTGGGGCCGTGGCTCGAGCTTCCCTACGACGTGGTGTTGCACGGAGCCGAGGTCACGGTTCCCGGACGATTGCCGGCATCCAAGCAGGTTCTCGGACGCGTCTTGCGAGGGGCCCGACACGTGATCGCTGCGGGTGGCTATCCGGCGGCCGAGGCCGAACATGCGGCGGGTCGAACGCTGCCGATGACGGTGGTGCCACCGGGTGTCGACATCGAACGATTCCGACCATTGACCCCCGATGAGCGTCGTTCGGCGCGCGCGCATTTCGGATTCGCCGATGATGCCGAAATCGTGGTGGGCATCAGTCGGCTGGTTCCGCGAAAAGGCTTCGACACCGTGATTCGCGCCGTCGCGGCTCTCGCACCGTTCCGACCGCGTTTGGTTCTGGCCATCGCCGGAGCGGGGCGCGACCGCGAGCGACTGGAGAAGTTGGCAACCGAGTTGTCGGCTCCGGTTCGTTTCATGGGTCGGGTGTCCCACGACGACCTCCCGCTTCTTTATGGTTGCGCCGACGTGTCGGCCATGATGTGCCGCAATCGATGGGCAGGGCTCGAGCAGGAGGGCTTCGGCATCGTGTTCGTGGAAGCCGCCGCCTGCGGCGTTCCCCAGATCGCCGGCCGCAGCGGAGGCGCCGCGTCGTGTTCGAGGGTGCCGCCAAGGTGCAAGGCGTCGTCGTGGACCTGGCGCTGTTCGCGGTCGGCGTGGCCACGTTTCTTCTGGGCTACTGGACCGCGGTTCAGCGCAGTCGCCAGGACGAGATGTCGGTGGCCGAATTGTTCTTCCTTCTCGGCGCGGCCATACCTGCTCGGGTGAAGCGCACCATGAACCTCTGCCTCATCGTGCAGACGGTGGTCGCGATCACGACCGCCATGACGCGTCTCAGCACGCCGTCGTCGACCGCTCCGTCCGGTTCGTCGGCGGGATCCACGTTGGCTTTCGGAGTTCTGGTGCCCATGTTCGGGCTGGGTCTGAACGGACTGTGGGCCGCCACGCACGGGGCCTTCGGTCCCCGACGGAAACGCCACGACGACGACGCGATCGGCTAGAACTACTACATGACCGACACGGCGTCATTGACGATCTCCATCAACGCACCCCTCGACACCTGCTGGGCGATCGCCACGGATTACGAGCAATACCCCGCATGGACCGACGTGAAGTCGGCCGTGGTGTTGGCTCGCGACGAGCAGGGACGGGCCACCGAGGTCGAATACCGCACGTCCGCTCTCGGGCGTAGCACGCATTACACGTTGGCCTACGACTACAGCGCGGCCCCGCACCGTTTGTCGTGGCGACTCATCAAAGGCGACATCATGCGCGGTGTCGACGGGGCCTACATGTTCGCTCCCGACACCAGCGGTGGTGTGGTGCTCACGTACAACTTGTCGATCGAACTCATCATTCCGTTGCCCGGCTTCGTGAAGCGCCGAGCCGAGGTGCGCATCCTCAACACCGTCAAGGAGTTGAAGGTCCGCGCCGAATCGCGCGGATGACACCTGCGAACGAAGGCCCGGTGACAACGACGTCCGGGTCCGCTCGGTCGGGTGATGTGGGCAACACGGCCGCCATCGGTATCGACGTCGGAGGCACCAAGTGCTTGGGCGTGTTGGTCGAGGGTCGGGAAATCGTGGCCGAAATTCGACGCCCCACTCCGAATTCTCCGTCGGCCATCATCGACACCTTGGCCGAGATGGTTCACGAGTTGGGTGATCACGATTCCGTCGGGGTGGGTGTGCCCGGGCTCGTGACACGCACGGGCATCATTCGTGCCTCACCGAATCTGACCGATGTTGCCGATTTCGACGTGGCCGGATTGCTGTCTCGACGCCTGGCGCGCGATGTGGTGGTGGAGAACGATGCCACGTGTGCCGCCATCGCCGAATGGAAGTCGGGTGCGGCCGAAGGGTTCGATGATGCGGTCGTCGTCACCTTGGGGACGGGCATCGGTGGTGGACTGATCGTCGGTGGTCGAGTCGTGCGTGGGCACAACGGTTTCGCGGGCGAAGTCGGACACATGGTCGTCGACCCGAATGGTCCTGCCTGTCCCTGCGGTCGTCGGGGGTGTTGGGAGCGATTCGCCTCGGGCAGTGCGCTCGGTGCGATGGCGCGCGCGGTGATGAAAGCCGGCGGGTTGACCGGGATTTCCTCGCTGGTGGCCGATGTGTCCGAGGTGCGTGGCGAACACGTGTGTGAATTGGCCGAGGCCGGCGATTCGCAGGCGCTCGGGATCGTCGACGAATTCGCCCGCTGGGTGGCCATCGGTCTGGTGGGACTCGCGAACATTCTCGATCCCGCATGCATCGTGATCGGCGGTGGGTTGGCTCGTTCTCACGAGGTGGTGATGGAGCCCATTCGTCGGCATTTCGCCGAGCTGTTGTATTCGCCCGACCTTCGTCCGCACCCGCGCTTGGATATCGCTCGATTCGGCGAGGTGTCCGGTGCTCTCGGGGCCGCGATCGCAGCATCGTCGTTCGGCGAGGAGTAATTCACGCGTTTGCTCGCGCATGGGGTGGGTTAGCCTCGGCCCGTGTCCACCGTGGTGATGCGTTTGTGGTTGCCGGACTTACCGGGAACTCTCGGTCGAGTGGCCGCGGCCATCGGGCGTGCGAACGGTGACGTGATCGGTATCGAGATTCTCGAGCGTGGCGCCGGGATGGCCATCGACGAATTGACCGTGATGTTGCCCGATGGTGCGACCTCGGATGCGTTGATCGATGAAGTGAGCGACGTCGAGGGGGTGGCCGTCGAGGACGTGCACGAAGTCGCCGCCGATCGACCCGACCAGAGCGTTCTGGCGTTGGACGTTGCCGCCCGCATCATGGAGGCTCCCGCAACGAGCCGAGCCGCGATCGCGTGCGAATTGGTGCGCGAGATGCTGGAATCGGATTGGTGCGTGATCTTGTCCGATCAGGAGTCCGTTCCGTTGGCGACGAGTGGCGACGTCCCGGATCTGGCATGGCTCGCCGCGTTCATCGATGGAGCGAGCCATTTGTCGATCGACGACGCGCACGAGTACACCCCGAGCGACATGGCGTGGGCGCCGTTGGCGCAAGCTGGCCCCACGATCGTGAGCGGCCGATCGAAAGGTGCGTTTCGACTCCGTGAGCGGCGACACCTGACCTTGATTGCGCGCATCATCGGTTCGGTTCCGATGGTGGATTCCGGTCCTCAGTGAGCGGCCCAGTTCCGGGATCGTTCGACCGCCCGCAACCACTGGGAGTGCAGCGATTCGGCGGCCTCTCGTTGTGGCGAACCGATCGGTGATGGCTCGACCACGACATCGGTGACCCAGCGGCGTCCGATGTCGCTCATCGATTCCCATCCACCCTCGGCCAATCCGGCGAGATACGCCGCACCGAGCGCGGTGGTTTCCTGGTCGACGGGGCGTCGAACGGGGATGCCGAGTTGGTCGGCTTGAATGCGCAGCAGGAGATCCATCACCGATGCACCGCCATCGACTCGAAGATCCGAAATGACGCGCCCACTGGCTCGTTCCATCGCCGAGATTGCATCGCGGGTTTGAAGTGCCATGGCCTCCACCACCGCGCGCGCGATATGTGCGCGTGTCGAACCGCGAGTGATGCCGATGATGCTGCCGCGGGCGTACGGATCCCACCACGGGCTACCGAGTCCCGTGAATGCCGGCACCAGGAACACGCCGCCACTGTCGGGAACACTTTCGGCCAAGGGTCCGATGTCCGACGACGCGGCGATCAGGCCGAGCCCGTCGCGCAACCATTGCACGGCGGCACCGGTGACGAAGATCGAACCTTCGAGGGCGTACCAAGTGCGAACCTGTCCGGCTGCATCGCGCACCGACCAGGCCACGGTGGTGATCAGTCCCGGGGTGGGCTCGGGGCACTCTTCGCCCACGTTCATCAACACGAAGCTGCCCGTTCCGTAGGTGTTTTTCGCCATGCCTGGTTCGAAACACGCTTGCCCGAAGAGCGCGGCCTGTTGGTCGCCGGCGATTCCGGAAATCGGCACACCAGTCGGCAACCCATCGGCCTTGGTCACGCCGAATCGGCCGCTCGACGGCAGAACGTCAGGTAGTCCACGCCGGGGGACGCCCAACAGATCACACATCGATTCGCTCCACGTTCCGGCACGCAGGTCGTAGAGCATCGTGCGACTGGCGTTCGATGGGTCCGTGGCCAGCACCTCGCCACCGGTCAGATTCCACAACACCCAACTGTCGATCGTTCCGAACACCACATCGGGATGGCGGGGGACACCATGTTCGAGCATCCAGGCGATCTTGGTTCCGGAGAAATACGGATCGAGGACCAAACCCGTGGTTGCTCGCACCGCCTCGAGGTGGCCATCGGCAGCGAGGCGATCACACGTCGATGCCGTTCGTCGGTCCTGCCAGACGATGGCGCGACCGTGAACTTCCCCCGTCGACTTGTTCCAGGCCACCACCGTTTCGCGTTGGTTGGTGATTCCGATCGCCATCGGCACGCCCACGGAGTCGACCACATCGGAGAACGTGTCTCGCACCGCGGCCCAAATCTCGTGGGCGTCGTGTTCGACCCAGCCCGGCTCGGGGAAGTGTTGCGTGAATTCGCGGTACGAGGACACACTGGGTCGGCCGTCGATGAACACGGCGCGAGATCGCACACCTGTCGTGCCGGCGTCGATGGCCAACACGTAGTCGGGGGAACCGTCTCTTCGATGACTCATCGACGTTTACGTTTGTTGTTCGGCCGGTGTTGCGACGGTCCGGTGGACGTGCGGCGCGTGGTCGCGGGCTTGTTACGACTCGCCGCACGAGTCGCCGTGCCAGTCGACGACTCGGCTTGCGCCGCTCGGGTGGCATTCTTCAAATCTCGGAAGGTCTTGCGTTGGTAGCCGAACTTGGCCAGCACGAATCCGGCGATCAGGTACATCGGTAATGACGCGAGGAGACCCAACACCGAACCGACGGTCACCGTGTCGCGCAGGAAGAGCACGAACACGATCGCCATGACGACGACGTACACCATCCATTCACGCACCAAGCGTCCCCACGGAACCGGTCGAGCGGGATCCCAAGCCATGTGCTCATTGTTTCACGCGATGGTGCGATGGGATCAACCCGCCCGCATGAGGAGGAGCTCCGCTCGTATGCTCGGGGCATGCGGATCGGCGTGCTCACGGGCGGAGGCGACTGTCCCGGATTGAACGCCGTCATTCGAGCGATCGTGCGCACCGGGGAGACGCGACACGGCGACGAATTCTTGGGCTTTCTCGACTCCTGGGATGGGGTCATGGATCAGCGTTACGTGCGTCTCGATGTTCCGAGCGTGCGTGGACTCCTTCCTCGGGGCGGAACCGTGATCGGGACGCGACGCGGAAGTCCCTACGACCGACCCGACGGCGTGGAGAAAGTTCGTCAATGTTTCGCCGAGCAGTCCCTGGACGCGTTGGTGGTGATCGGCGGAAACGGATCTCTCACGGTGACCACCAAGTTGATCCACGACACCGGTTTGCCCATGATCGGAGTACCCAAGACCATCGACAACGACGTCATGGGAACCGACGTCACCTTCGGGTTCCACACGGCGGTTCAGATCGCGACCGACGCGATCGACAGACTTCACACCACCGCCGAGAGTCACGACCGAGTGATGGTCGTGGAGGTGATGGGGCGCGACACTGGTTGGATCGCGACCTACGCCGGAATCGCCGGTGGGGCCACGGTCATTCTCATTCCCGAACTTCCCTTCGACATCGCCACCGTGTGCGATGTGGTGTCGACGCGTCATCGGCGGGGACGATACGCATCGATCGTCGTGGTCGCCGAGGGAGCCACCCCGGTGCCGGGCACCATGGACATGCCCGAGTACCGAACCGATCACATTGGACGACCGAGGTTCGGGGGTGTGAGCGCCGATATCGCCCGAGAAATCGAAACGCGCACGGGTTTCGAAGCCCGAGTCGTTCAGATCGGGCACGTTCAACGAGGCGGAACCCCGACGGCCTATGACCGCATCCTGTCGACCCGATTCGGTGTCGCGGCGGTCGAGGCGATACACCGCGGTGAATTCGCGTCGATGGTGGCGTTGCGATCCTCGAAGGTCGTGACCGTTCCCCTGACCGAAGTCGACGGACGAGCTCGCACGCTCGATCTCGACCTGTATCGCGACGTTGCGAGCGTGTTCTTCGGGTGAGGTCGATCGATCAGTCGATGTTGTCGGCGGGGGCGATGATCGTCGGATAATCGGGTTGTGAACTGACGGCACGACCGGGAAAGTCGAACGCCGTTAGTGGTCGCGACACCAAGGTTCCATCTCCTCGGGGCCACTCGGTTTCTCGCCCATCCACCGTCACTGCGACTTGTTCCACCCCATCGATGTCGGAGAGAGTGAGAACGATCTGTGCCATGGCCGACACCAAATCGTCGCCGGTGGCATCGAAAATGGCGGCCGAGATGTCGGCCCGAAGGGTTCCCGTGGCGACGAATCGAACCGAACGGAGCTCGGTGCCCCTCGGTATGGCACTACGCAGGCCGGCTTGTTGCTCGTCGGCGGAGGGTCCCTCGAAGAGGGCGATCAGGATCGCCGAGGCGTCGACGGGCACGTCGCGTTGAACGGCGACCAACGAGGACTCTCCCGCGGAATCGGTCCGTTGCAGGTGAATACGACCAATGCCAGTCGTGGCGTCGTTCGATGCCACTTCGTTGTTCGAGTTGCGACCCGGGTCCGCATCGATGCGTCGTGGCGAGGATTCCGAGCCGATGGCGCATGCGGAAAGGGCGATCGAAAGTATGAACACCGACAATTGGGTGATGATGCGGCGGTTCATGCGCGCTCCGCAGGCAACTCGATGACGAATCGTGCCCCCTCGAGACCATCGGGCCGATCGTCCACCCAGACCCGTCCGCGATGCAGTCGAACATGTTCGGACACCAGCGCCAGTCCGAGCCCGGCACCTTCGGAGCCACTTCGTCGACCGGCAACACCACCGCGCGCGAAGCGTTCGAAGATCAGTTCACGCTCCGATGGCGCGACCCCCGGGCCGTGGTCGTCGACGGTGATCCACACCTGGGTCGGCGGCTCCTCGTCATCGGGCGCGAAGACGGACACGATCATGTCTCCGCCTCCGTACGACCGTCCGTTGTCGATGAGGTTGGCGATCACGCGCGCGAGTCGGCGTCGGTCGCCTTTGATGACGAGATCGTGCGCGTTCTCCGCGATGCGTACCGGTGTTTCGGCGGCGCTGCTGATGCTCACTGCTTGGCGGACGAACTCGCCCACCAGAAGTTCCTCGATCACGAGCTTGATCGCCCCCGCGTCGAATCGGGAGATTTCGAGGAGGTCCTCGACGAGACCTTGGAATCGCGCGACATCGGCGACCAGTAGATCGAGAGCGGCCTGCGCGCGCTCGGGCATTTCGTCGCGCCGGGCTTGCATCACCTCGACCGAGGCTTTCAAGGTTTGCAAGGGCGAGCGCAACTCGTGGCTGACGTCGGACGTGAATCGGGTGTCGCGTTCCACCCTCGACTCCAGCGCGGCCGCCATTTCGTTGAATGAGGCGGTGAGCGCGGAGAGGTCGGGGTCGTTGGATTCCTCGAGGCGCGTGTCGAGGCGTCCTCCGGCGATGGCTTGCGCCGCCTGGCTGGCCGCGACGAGTGGCCGCACCGCTCGGGATGCGGCGATCGCGCCGAGAACGATGCCGATGAGAGTGGTGATGCCGGCGGCGAAGATCAACGCCAATCCCACGCTGTTCAACGTCGACCTCACGTCGTCGATGGTCGGGAACTCGAAGTACGCACCGTCGACGGAGGTGAGCGGTATCCCGATCAGGACCACCAATTCTCCGTCGACCTCGGTGCGCATCACCGACGGCTCGCGACGGTCGAGCACGGCATCGAGCATTGATGTCGGAATCGCGGTCGAGGAGAAACGGGCATCGTCGCCGGTCCAGGTGCCACGGAAGTAGACGAGGGGACGTTCGGCTCCGAGACGTTCGATCGCGGATTGCACGCTCGTGGGATTCGACTCGAGATCGTTGCGTAGACGGTCGGCGTCTTGTTGGGCCTTCACGATCGCCGACGATTCGCGTTCCTCGACCAGGTTGGATCGCGTGAAGTTGTAGGTCGAGAGCGCGAGAAACGTCGACAACGCGAGGCTCCCGAGTCCGAACGTCGACAAAATGCGCGTCCGAAGGCCGAACGTGCGAACCCGGCGGGGCGTGTGCGACCGCGTGACGGTCTTCATCCCATCAGGCCTGCAGTCGGTAACCGAGGCCGCGCACCGTGACGACGTGTCGAGGGTTGGCCGGGTCGACTTCGACCTTGGTGCGCAATCGACGCACGTGCACGTCGACCAGTCGACCGTCTCCGAAGTAGCCGTAGCCCCACACATGGTCGAGCAGTTGCTCGCGGCTGAACACTCGACCGGGATTCTGTGCCAACTCGCAGAGAAGGCGGAACTCGGTCTTGGTGAGATGGATCTCGGTTCCGGCGCGGACCACTTTGCCCTCGTCGGGGATGATCTCGAGATCGCCGAAGACCAGTTTCGGATGTGCGGGGTGCGCGGGACGCGCGCGTCGGAGAAGTGCCCGGATTCGCGCCGACAATTCCTTGGGGGCGAACGGCTTCGTCAAATAGTCGTCCGCGCCTGCTTCCAATCCGGCGACCACATCGTGAGTGTCGGCACGCGCGGTGACCATCACGATCGGAACGTCACTCGAACGACGAATGGTGCGACACAATTCGAACCCATCGATGCCCGGAAGCATGATGTCGATCAGGACGACATCGGCTGGTTCGCGGAGGAAGAGCACCACGGCTTCCTCACCACTGGCGGCCTCATCGACGATCCAACCCTCGTCCTCGAGGGCCAGTTTCACCGCGGTCCGGATGCGTTCGTCGTCTTCCACCGCCAGGATTCGCGTGCCCACTCCATCATCTTGCCCGATGATGGGTCGGGTCGGACGTCTCCGTGGGTCGGTTTCAGGCCAGATGGTTCATGAGAGCGCGGTGAATTCCCGGGGCGCACACCACCGTTTGCTCGGGACGAACGGGGCCTCCGGAAAAATCCGACGACGTGGCTCCGGCCTCGGTGGCGATCAGAAGACCGGCGGCCAAGTCCCAGGGCTGAAGCGATTCCTCGAAGTAACCGTCGACC
>RHCK01000001.1 GCA_010030605.1 Acidimicrobiia bacterium | reverse complement strand
ATGCGATGGCCATCGCATCACCTCATCGTGGAACTGCGGCCAGCGGCAGCAATTCGTCGACGGTCGGCCCCGACGGATACGACGCCAGGGCCCCGCCCAACAGTTCCTGCCAGATGGGTCGAAAAACCGCGTCATCGTCGACGCCGGGTGACTCCAACAACAACGCGAAACGGATGACGGAACCACCGTCGATCGGCACGTAGCCAACCAAACCCTTCACCCCGGTCAACGACCCCGTTTTACCGACCAATCGATTCGCCAACGAACTGTCGGTGAAGTACGGCTCGAGCGTTCCCGATTGTCCGGCCACGGCCATCGCCGACACCAACGGATCCCCGGGCGCATATCGACCGAGTAGGCCCATGAACGTCGTACAGGACACCTTGTTCTCCCGTGACAGTCCGGAACCATCGACCATGTTGAATCCCTGCAACGGCACGCCCCACGTGGAGAGTGTCTCCATGACGGTCGTGATCCCGGCCGCGCGCGTGCCGCTTTGACGCGAGACGAAACCGATTTCTTTCAACAACATCTCCGCGGTGTTGTTGTCGCTGTTGCGCAACATTTCTCCCACGATCTCGATCAGCGGGGCGGAGCTGATCGACGCAATCGTCGGTAATCCGTTCGGAGTCGTTCCGCCAGTGGGTTGACCCGCCACCGTGACTCCGCGGTCCTGCAACAAGCGCAGGAACTCCTGCGCCGCTCCCCCCGCCGGGTCCGTGGTCTTCGTTCGGGTGGCCAGCATCGCTCCGTCGTTCACCACCAACCCGGAGATGGGTCCTCCTTGGGTGGCGCGGAAGTTGATGGGCCACGTCGGCACGTAGAGCTCGGCGTCGTATCGCGACGAGTCGCCGACCAGGTTGCCGCCGATTTGCAGCACACCCGCATCGACGACCGCCTGGGCCAAAGACTCGAGGGATGTCGCCGGTTGTTGGGGGTACTTGTTCAATGCGGCGTCATCGGGATACCACGCCGCGGCGAGCAAAGGATCACCTCCGCCGACGAGATACAACGAGCCGACCACACCATTCACGAGCTCCGCTCGCACCTCGGTGGTGAACACATGGTCGGGTCCGAGCACCTGCAAGGCCACGGCGGCGACGATCACCTTCAATGTGCTGGCGGGCGTCACGGCCGTGTCGATGCCATCCGACAATGCCAACACTCCGTCGACGCTGACCGCGGCGCACGATCCCGGTAGAACAGCACCGCCGAGGGAACGTAGATCCTGCTCGAAGGCCGTCGATGACGTCTCGCGGGCCAGCACACTCGGTGTGCGACGGAAAGACAACACCGGCGTTGCGGGTCGTGTCGAGGCGTACTCGGCCACGACATCGGGCTCCGGAGGCGCGCTGTCATCCTGCGACGACGCGAATCGCCATGCGCCGAAGAGAATCACCGTCGGAAAAGCGGCGACGAAAAGAAGGAACGCGACGGGGTTCGACGCCTGTCGTCGATTCGAAGGGCGACGCTCGATCACGTTCGGTCAACGACCTCGCCGTGAGCGGTACTGGGCCGCACGATACAAATGACCGAGAGCCGTCACCGCACGATTGCCGGACGGATAACACAAGCGGCCCGTGGCGCGCACGGTGGCCGGACCGGGGTTCTCCGGATCGGCGGTGGCCAATTCGGTCGCGGTCAGAATCGGCTTGCCGGTGCGACGCGAAAGTTCATCGGCTGCCTCGGCGAAACGTTGGTCCTGTCGTTCGTGATAGGCGACGATGCGATCCAGCCCGTGATCGGGGTGGAAGCCGCCCTCGCGCATCAAACGCGCTTGGTTCGATTGAATGCCGATGCCCAGGTAGATGATGGCGTGAACATCGGGATGCGTGGCGATCATCTCGAGAACCTCGGGAATCGTGTCGCGGGTTTCGCCGCCGGCACAGTCCACCGGGTTCCCCTTGCTCCAACGGGGTGGCAACTTCGTGTCGATCATTCGACGTAGGTCATCGGGCAACTCCATCAGATTCAGTTGACCATCACGCGTGATCGCGTCGGACGTCACGACACCCCAACCACCGGCGGTGGTCATGACCACCACGTTCGGTCCGGCCGGCAGCGGCTGAGTCGCAAAAGTTGCCGCCGCCTCGAACGCTTCCTCCACCGTGGCCGCTCGCGTGATACCGGCGGCGCGACAGAATCCGTCGAACACCTTGTCGTTGGCGGCCAGAGCTCCGGTGTGCGACGCGGCGGCCTTGGCACCACCTTCGGTCGCGCCACCCTTCACGAGCACCAGGGGTTTGCGCGCCGCCACGGACGCCAACCGTGTCATGAGTGTGCGTCCGTCGGCGATGCCTTCGACGTAGGCCAAACCGACCGATGTCGCGGGATCGTCGGCGTAGAAATCCAGATAGTCGGCCACGGTCACGGCCGCCGCATTTCCGGCCGACACCGCGCGACTGATTCCGACTCCGGTCGCGCGCGCGTAATTCATGAACGACGACACGAAGTTTCCACTCTGACTCGCCACGCCAATGCGTCCCGGAGGCGGGTACGGGGCCACGATCTGGGCGCACAGTTTGGCCGGAGTGCTGACCACGCCTTGCCCGTTCGGTCCCGCCAGAAGAATTCCCAACTCGTCGGCGAGCGCGATCAGTTCGAGTTCGGACTTTTTTCCTTCCTCACCGGCCTCGCCGTATCCGGCCGAGGTCAGAAAGGCCGCCTTGACTCCTTTGGCGGCGCAGGCTCGCAACAAATCCGGATTGGCCGAGGCCGGAGTGCACACGAAGACGAGATCGATCTTGTCGTCGGGCAGTTCGGCGATGTCGGCCACCGTCTTGACGCCGAGAACCGTTTCTCCTTGCAGATTGGTGCCGTACAACCCGCCGGCGTAGCCGCCGGCGAGGATGTTGTGCAACGACACGAACCCGAACTTGCCCGGATGCGTCGACGCTCCGGTCACCAGAACTCCACGGGGTTCGAACAAGGCCCGGAATTGGTCATCGGTCGGCCGGGGTCGAGCGACCGACCGCTCGACGGACGACTCCGCGAGTTCGACGAGGGCATCGACCGCCACGGGCGTTCCATCGGCGCGCACGATCAAGGGATTGACATCGACGCTCGCCACATCGGATCGCTCATGGGCCAGCCGTCCGAGCCCCACGAGAACATCGATCAGGCGTTCACGATCGATGGCCGCCTCTCCTCGGAATTCACCGAGCAACTTTTGAGTGGCGAGATCCGAAATCATCTCGCCCGCGGTCACACGATCGAGTGGTGCGGGCCGAAACACGACGTCGGCCACGGCCTCGGCCAGGATTCCGCCCACTCCCAACATCACGCTGGCGCCGAATTGAGCGTCGCGAACCACTCCGGCGATGAGTTCCCGGTTGCCCTGAACCATCGGGGCCACGAGCACCGTCACGGGACCATCATCGGGTCGAGCGGCCGCCAACAATTCCGCGGCGGCCTGACGCACCGCATCCTCGGACCCCAATTTCAAACGCACCAAACCGCGTTCGGTCTTGTGGGCGATCGCATCTCCGCACAACTTCGCCACCACCGGGAATCCCAGTTCGGCGGCCGCGGCCAGCGCGCCCGCGGCGTCGGTCACCTCGCGCTCGTCGGCCATCGGCACTCCGAACGATCGCAACAAGTCCTTCGACGCTGATTCGGACAAGGTGCGCGAGGTGGGGGCGGCCATTTGCACAACGGTAGTGCCGCGACGGTTCACGGGACGGGAAACGCGAGCAAAGGTTTTCACTCGCGAGAACGAAAACGCCCCGGGGCCTGAAAGACCCCGGGGCATTCGTTGGTCGGGCTGACAGGACTTGAACCTGCGACCTCTTGACCCCCAGTCAAGCGCGCTACCAAGCTGCGCCACAGCCCGAGATGTGTGCGGCGATATGTGCTGGCCACCCTATCGGGGTGACGAGTCACAGAAACAGGTCGACCACCCGCCAGCCAAGGTAAACGCACAACGCCACCACCAGCAGTTTGAAGTGCCACGGCGCCTTGGCGTCCACGTCGACCTCACCCGATGCCAATTTGCGAATGTCCAGATTCTCGGCAGTGACTCGACGATGGGTCGGAGTGGTGCTGGCCACCTTCGGCGTCTCGAGAACTCGTCCGCACGACGGACACGAACCGTCCTCGCGCATCGACGAAGGCGCCCAATACTTCGCGCATTCCTCGCAAAACGGCATTCAGTCGCCTCGCTTGCGTACGCGCAACTTCAGCGGTGTCGAGCCGAAACCGAATGCCTCGCGAATGGAGCGTTCGAGATACCGCAAATAGGTGTGAGGAAGTTCGCGGTTGACGAACAACGTGAACGTCGGCGGATCGGTGGCCCCTTGGATCGCGTACATGACCTTGGCGCCTCCGGCGGCTGGCTGGCGCTGTTGGGCATCGGCGATCACGCGATTCACGTCGCGCGTGGGAACACGGCGGTGATACTGCTCGATCGCCTCTTGCAGCACCGGTCGGAGTTTGTGCACGCCCTTGCCCGTCAACGCCGAGATCTTCAACACCGGCGCGTCGTCCATGAAGTACAACTTGCGTTTCACTTCGAGTTCGATGCGTTCGCGATCCTCGAGGTCCTCGATCAGTTCCCACTTGTTCAACAAGATCACGATCGGACAGCCGGCGGCATCGACACGTTCGGCGAGACGTTGATCCTGGGCGGTGACACCTTGGGTCGCGTCGATCACGAAGAGTGCGATGTCGGATGCATCGACGGCCCGCAAAGCGCGAACGAGCGAGTAGTACTCGGCGGTGTCGTCGATGCGCGAGCGACGGCGCATTCCGGCGGTGTCCACGAAGACGACCGGTCCGTCCTCGGTCTCGACCAACGTGTCGATGGCGTCGCGCGTGGTGCCCGGCATGTCGTGAACCACCGAGCGGTCCTCGCCCACTAGTCGATTGAACAGGGTGCTCTTGCCCACGTTCGGTCGACCGATCAGAGCGACTCGGGGCGGCTTCTGGTCCCCCACCACCACGATGTCCTCGTCGAGTCCGTACGACTCCTGATACTCCTCGCTCAGTGGAGCATCGGGCACGCGCGAGATGATCTCATCGAGCAAGTCACCGGCACGCCGTCCGTGCAACGCGCTCACCGGATACGGCTCGCCCAATCCGAGAGCGAGGAACTCCCATCGATCCGCTTCACGACGGTCGTTGTCGGCTTTGTTCACCACCAACATCACGGGTGGCTTCACCTTTCGGAGCCACGAAGCCACTGCTTCGTCCTCGTCGGTGACGCCCACCGAGCCATCGGTGAGAAAAAGGATGAGATCCGCCGAACGCACGGCGGCCTCGACTTGTCGGCTCACCTTCGCATCGAGTTCCGATCCGGCCGGCAACCACCCACCGGTGTCGACCAAACGGAATCGACGCCCCAACCATTCGGCTTCCAACTCCTTGCGATCACGGGTGACCCCGGGGCGGTCTTCGACGATCGCGGCCTGCTCCCCGATGAAACGATTGAAAAGGGTGCTCTTGCCCACGTTCGGCCGGCCCACGATCACCACGACCGGCAACTGAGTCTCTTGGATCTCGGTCATCGTTCATCCACCCAACGCACGACGAAGGGAAATGCCGTCGGTGGGAATGATCTCCACCTCGCGCGGGAGATCGGCCACGGTGAGACCATCGAGAAACCGACCCTCGGACAAGCACACATCGGGTACAAGGTACCGGTGACCGGTCGGTTCACCTGCGAGAACCCGCGATATGTCCTCGCCCACCATCAAGCCGGTGACACCCGTGTTGCCACCGAAGTAGGTGTTCGGAACCTCGATCACCCGAACATCACCGCGCCCCAGGGACGCCACGAGAGGACCAATGACCCGAGCACCGTATGAACTCGTGAGAACTCCCACCGGAAGGCTCGAATTGGACGCGCATGATTCGACGGTCGATTTACGACCGAGCGACACCGGCACCGATGTTCCGCTCTCGCGCAGTCCGGTGTCACCGGCCGGGTTGCGGACCGCTCGATATCCCTCGGCCGGTGCACCATCGACCCAGGCGAAAAACCCGCTCTGCGGCCCGGTCGGCACCTCCAGCCGCCCCGTGAATTCCCATTCGAAAGTGCGCGCCATTCCGATGCCGTCCTCGTGCATCCCGAAGCCCTCGTAGTCCTCACCGGCGGGAAAGGGACGCTCGGCCATGAGGTAGTACTCATCGGCGGCGAACACCAATCGGCGCCCGAGTACGTCGAGAAACGTTCGTTGCCAACGGTCGACGAGATCGACGACTGCCTCGGCCTCGGCTTTGGTGTGCGCCCGCATCGACGACTCGGTGTTGAATCGACTGATGCCCAAAGGAACGATGGCCACCGACTTGAGTTCGGGAAACCGGTCCAGAATTCCGACCATGGTGTCCTCGAGCACGTCGCCATCGTTCACGCCGGGACACACCACCAGTTGTCCGTTCACTTCGATGCCATGGTTCAACAGTTGCCTCAACCAACGCAGGCTCATGCCACCTCGCGGGTTGCGCAACATCTCCGAACGCACCATCGGATCGGTGGCATGAATGCTCACGTTCAACGGTGAGAGTCCCTCGGTCACCACACGTTCGAGGTCGGCTTCGGTGAAGCGAGTCAAGGTGGTGAAATTGCCGTAGAGAAAACTCAGTCGGTAGTCGTCGTCTTTCAAGTAGAGACTGCGCCTCATCCCCTGCGGCAATTGATAAATGAAACAGAACGCACAGTGGTTGTCACACGTGCGAACCCGGTCGAACAGCGCGCTCGAGACTTCCGCTCCGAGAGTCTCACCGGCCCGCTTGCGAATCTCGAGAACGAGCTCGATACCACCGCGGACGACCTCCAGATCGACCTCGGAGTCGTCGGCCAACAGGCGCCACTCGATGATGTCGCGAGGAACGATGCCATTGATCGACCGGACTTCGTCACCGACACACAGTCCGGCAGTCGCGGCCGGGGAATCGGTTGTCACGGCCACCACGGTGGGAGCCGCCTGCTTCATGCGGTCCACTCCACGGGAGGACGACCCAAGCGGCGGATTCCGAGTGACATACGGCGAGGCTACCGGTCGACGACGGGGCCGAGGTCGTTCGTTATCCTGCACGCATGCCCGTGGACATGGTGTTGCTCGCCGCTCCACGTGGGTTCTGTGCCGGAGTCGAAATGGCGATCAAGGCATTGGCATGGATGGTTCGCAGTTTCGAGCCGCCGGTGTACTGCTATCACGAGATCGTGCACAACAAGATCGTCGTCGAGCGCTTCGAGAACCTTGGCGTTGTTTTCGTGGACGACATCGATGATGTTCCCGAAGGGCGACCGATCATGTTGTCGGCGCATGGATCGGCACCAGAGGTCGTGGCCGCCGCTCGTTCACGTGGTTCGGTGGTCGTTGATTCGGTCTGCCCTCTCGTCACCAAGGTTCATCATGAAGTCAAAGTTCGTGCCGGCAAGGGATACCGCATCGTGTACGTGGGTCACGAAGGTCACGAAGAAGCCGTCGGAACCATGGCCGTCGCTCCCGACGCGATTTCACGCGTCGAATCGATCCAAGAAGTCGACGATCTGCCGACCTTCGCACAACCCGTCGCCTTGCTCGCCCAAACCACTTTGTCGCATCGGGACTGGGACGAGGTCGCGGTGCGCGTGAAGGAACGTTTCCCCGATGTCTGGACACCGGGACGTAGCGATCTCTGTTTCGCCACCACGAACCGTCAATCGGCCCTCATGTCGCTGGCCACTCGATGCAACGCGATCGTCGTCATCGGCTCGGCGAACTCCTCGAACACCCGCGCGCTCGAACGCCTCGCGCGCGAGGCTGGTTGCGATCGTGTGTACCGCGTCAACACCGCATCGGAGATCCCCGACGATTTGGACGGAATCGTCGGCGTCACCGCCGGGGCCTCGGCTCCCGAGGAGCTCGTGGACGCCGTGATCGCCCGACTCGCTCCTCGGCATGGCGTCGAAGAGGTGCGGATCACCGAGGAGGACGAGTACTTCCCGCCGCCACGCAATCTCCGTGACCTGCAAAGTGCGATCGAATCGGCGATCACCGCGATGACGGGTGGTTCACTCGCCGACCGTCCCCTCGTCGACGACCGCGCGTTGGCCGCCAGCCACGTTTTGGCGTCGCTACAAGGCTGAGTCATGCGTCGTATTCCTCGTTCGATCCTCGTGATCATCGGGATCACTCTCGTCGCATGCTCGTCCGGCTCGGATCGGGACGCCTCCACCACGTCGATCGCCTCCGGAGCCCCCACCACGTATCCGCCTCTTCCCACCACGACCATGGCGTCGGTGCCCACGGTGCTCATCGTCGGGGACTTTCTCACGCGCGACACCGAGGGTCTGGGTCTGGCCGATGCGATCATCGACATCGGTTGGTTCCCGCTCATCGAAACCGCCGAGGACCGGTCCGTCGCCGAGGGCGCCGATGTCATCGAGAACTTCCGAGACCTCGGAGCACTGCCGCGGCTGACTCTCGTCTCACTGGGTGCTCATGATGCGTGCCTCGGTGCGCCCATCGAAGAAACGCAGTCCAATATCGCGCGGATCGCGGCGATCGCCGATGAACAACACATCGTCGTGTGGGTCAATCTGCAGATGAAGGACTGCATCGCACGGGCGCGTGCGATCAACGCCACCCTGGACTTCGCCGCGGCGACCACCAACAACTTCTTCGTCGCCGACTGGGCCACCGATGCTCCCATTCAACGTCTCGAAGGCGACGGAATCCATTACGACCGAGCGGGTAGTGAATTCCGTATCGACTATTACGTGTCCCTTTTGCGAATGTACGGAAGTCGCTGACGTGTCCGAACGCCTCGATATGGCAGGCTGATTGCATGCTCAGTCCGAACGTCGACACCATTCGCCTTTTCCTGCATGTTCTCGCCGCCTCGGTGTGGGTGGGAGGCCAAATCGTTCTCGGAGGTTTGGTCCCGCGGTTGCGCGCGGAACATCCCGACAGCTTGAAGACCGCGGCCAACGCCTTCGCACGTGTCGCTTGGCCCGCGTTCGCCCTGACCATGGTGACCGGCATCTGGAACATTCTCGACGTGTCGATCTCGGACACGACGACCGAATATCAGGTGACGTTGTTCGTTCACGTGTTGCTGGCGGTCGCCACCGCGATGTTCGCGGCCATTCATTCACTTGGACGCAGCAAACTGGCGTTGGCTCTCGGCGGAGCGCTCGGATTGCTCACCGGACTCGGCGCGATGTTCATTGGTCTGTTGCTGCGAACCGCCGGCTGATCAGCGGTCGTCGACCATCAGTTGCGGGGCACCTTGCTCCAGGCAACGTCACGATCGACGCGAACATCTCCCGGCAATCCGAGAACGCGTTCGCCGAGGATGTTGCGCATGACCTCGCTGGTGCCACCCTCGATGGAGTTGGCGCGGCTGCGAAGGAAGGCCTTCTGAGGGTTCTCCAATCCCATCGCATGCTCGGGACGAATCATCTGATACCCGCTGGGGAACAACATCCCGTCGGCACCCAACAGAGACACCGCGAAGGAATAGATGTCCTTGTTCAACTCGGCCATGGCCAACTTGGCGATCGAACCCTCGGGTCCCGGATCTCCCATCTTGCGATTCTGCGACGCGCGAATGTTCGTGAGCCGCAACAACTCGGCGCGAATCCACAACGACATCAACTCGTCGCGCGTGGCGGAATCACGACGATCGGCGGGCAATTCTTTCCAAACCTTCAGAGCATCACGAATGGGACCAGAACCCTTGGCCGGGATCGCGCCACCGATGGAAACACGCTCGTTCATGAGGGTGGTCAGCGAGACACGCCATCCATCGCCGATGTTGCCGAGCATCTCATGGTTCGGCACGCGAACATCGGTGAAATAGACCTCGTTGAACTCGGCCTCGCCGGTGATCTGGTACAACGGTCGAACTTCGACCCCGGGGGCCTGCATGTCGACGACGAAGGCCGTGAGTCCGGCGTGCTTCACCGCCTCGGGATCGGTGCGAACGATGAGCAGGCCGAATCGCGACAGATGCGCCAAGGTGGTCCAGACCTTCTGCCCGTTCATGATCCATTCGTCGCCGTCCTTGATGCCTTTGGCGGACAAGCCGGCGAAGTCCGAACCACTGCCGGGCTCCGAGAACAACTGGCACCAGACCTCTTCGCCCGTGAAGAGCGGACGCAGGTACCGCTTCTTCTGTTCGGCCGAACCCCACACCGCGACGGTCGGTCCGCACATTCCGTGACCAATGGGGTTGCGTGCGACGGGATTGGGTGCACCGGCCGCGAACAGACGCTCGTTGATGGAACGTTGCAACTTTGGATTCAACCCGAGACCGCCGTGTCCCGGCTCGAAATGCACCCAGGCGAGACCCTTGTCGAACTGCGCACCGAGAAAGGTCGCCGGGTCGGTTGATCGGGGCGGAAATTCGGACAGCAGTTCGTCGATGAGCGACGACACCTTCTGTTCGTCGGCGGTGAGAGTGGCGGTGGCGGTCATGCGAAAAACCTACCGAAGGCGATCGATCGACCCCGTATCGGGAGCATCGAAATGGTGCAGTCGCCCCCGAATTTGCTCAGTTGAACGGTGCCATGAGTCGACGGAACTCGTCGGATTCGGCCCGCCCCAGACCGGGGAACGCCGCTCGAAGCGACATGACGCCGCGCAAGCGCGCCAGATCTCCGTTGCGAAGATAAATCGCCTTCAGGTTGTTCAACATGCGCTCGACGATCGACATCGGCGGTGTCACGGCCAGGAAGCGAACGTCGAACTGCTGAGCCGCCCCCAACAGGCGAGCAAAAAGGTCGGCACATCCCCGCCGATCCAAGAGTGCGTCGCCATGGAACGGATCGGCGAAAAGTTCGGGGATGATTCCCGTGTCGGGGCGTTCGGCGATCAGGAAATGACCGGGCATCCCCACACCGACGATGTCGACGCCCACCCGACGTCCCACCTCGATGGCGATGACCGATAGAGAAATCGGAATACCCCGACCGGTGTCGAGCACGGTTTCGATGAACGAATTGTTCGGGTCGTAGTAGTCGTCCCGATGACCTCGCAACCCGAAGTCGGCGGAGAACAGCGCGCGGCACACTCCGGCGAACGTCGGGATCTCGACGCGCACCGCCATTTCGTCGAGGCGCGTGAGACCACCCACCAGATCGACTTCCCGGACGGCACCGATCGCCGCCGGCAACAGGATCGCCAACTCGTCGAGCGCGATGTCACCGCCCGCGGAGACCTCGTCCAAGAATCGACGCTTGGCCCACGCCGAATCCCGAGTCGACGACCCCACACGGCGAATGGTACTCCCACTACTCTTCGCTCCATGTACCTCGGAGCGCATGCACTCACTCATCCCGACAAACTCGCCATGGTCATGACCGGATCGGGTTATCGGCAAACGTTCGCCGAACTGGATGCCGCGGCCAACAGACTCTCCCACCTTCTCCGTTCGGCCGGCCTCAAGCCCGGCGACCACGTGGCCTTGTGCCTCGAGAACCACGACCGCTACCTCGAGATCTTGTGGGGCTGCCAGTACGCCGGTGTCGTGTACACCGCGGCATCGTCTCGACTCACCAGCAAGGAACTGGCCTACATCATCAACGACTGTGGTGCTCGAATTTTCATCACGTCGAAATACAAGGCCGATCAGGCGACCGAGATCATCGCCGACACGTCGAATCTCGAGATGCGATTGATGCTCGATGGCACCGTTCCCGGTTACGAGAGCTACGAGGATGCCGTCGCACAACAACCCGCGACGCCGCTCCCCCAACGAGTCGCCGGGACCGACATGTTGTACTCCTCCGGCACGACCGGATTGCCCAAGGGAGTGACGAAGCCCTTCGTCGACGTGCCGCTGGAAACGACCCCCACCTCGGTGGCCCCAACGCTCGCCATGTTGTTCGGTGCGTCCTTCGACAGCGTGTATCTGACCCCCGCCCCGCTGTACCACGCCGCCCCACTGCGCTTCACCATGGCCGCCCAGAGCATGGGGTGCACCGCGGTGGTCATGGAGCACTTCGATCCCGAGCAGTTCCTGAGAGCCGTTCAGGAGAACAAGGTCACCCACACCCAGGTGGTGCCGACGATGTTCGTGCGATTGCTCAAACTCGACGAGAGCGTGCGATCGAAGTACAACGTCTCGTCGCTCCGGGCAGTCATCCACGCGGCGGCGCCCTGTCCCATCCCGGTCAAGAAGCAAATGATCGAATGGTTCGGGAGAATCATCCACGAGTACTACGCGGGTACCGAAGGGAACGGCTTCGTCTATTGCGGCAGTGATCTTTGGCTCGCCAACGAAGGCACCGTGGGCGTGCCGATCGGATGCACCATTCACATCTGCGGAGACGACGGCGAGGAGTTGCCGAACTACGAGAGCGGGACCATCTTCTTCGAGGGAGGAGCGACGTTCGAGTACCACAACGACGCCGAAAAGACGAAGAGTTCGCGCCATCCCAAGGGTTGGAGCACGCTCGGAGACGTTGGTTATCTCAACGACAATGGCTGCCTCTTCCTGACCGATCGCAAGGCCTACATGATCATCTCCGGCGGCGTGAACATTTATCCCCAAGAAGCCGAGAACGCGCTCGTCACGCATCCCAAGGTGATCGATGTCGCCGTGTTCGGCGTCCCGAACGATGACTTCGGCGAAGAGGTGAAGGCCGTCGTTCAACCGGTCTCGATGCCCGAATCCGCCGAGGCCGCTCGGGCCCTGGAGCTGGAGCTCATCGCGTACTGCAAGTCGCAACTGGCCGACGTGAAGTGTCCGCGCAGCATCGACTTCCGCGCGGAACTACCCCGACATCCAACGGGCAAGCTCTACAAGCGTCTCCTGAAGGACGAATACTGGAAGAACGCCGGTCGCTCGATTTGAGAGACGTCCGGCGGGTTCGGAGGTACTCGACGTCCTGACGTCGGCGATACTTGACGTCGTGACGTTGATGCCGAGACACGACCATCCGTATCTGCACCCCCACCGAGACGGTGGGTTCATACCGTTCGCCCATCGCGGAGGGACCAGCGACTGGCCCGAGAACACGCTTCCGGCCTTTCGTCACGCCGTGTCGCTCGGCTACACGTACTTGGAAACCGACGTTCAACTGACCGCCGACGGACACTTGGTCGCGTTCCACGACGATGACCTGCGTCGTACCTGTGGAGTGCCCGGTCGCATCAGTGAAATGACTCATCGCCAGGTCGCCGACGCGCGAGTCGACGGGCGAGAACCCATCCCTCTGCTGACCGATCTCCTCGAGGAGTTCCCCGACGCGCGCATCAACATCGATGCCAAGGCCGACGCCACGGTCGATCCATTGATCGCCACTCTGCGACGCACTTCGTCTCTCGATCGAGTGTGCGTCGGATCGTTCAGCCACCGTCGCCTGACGCGCGTGAGAAGGGCCCTCGGTCGCGACGTGTGCACCAGCGCCAGTCCGCGCGAGGTCGTGTCATGGTTGCTGGGTCGGGTGCCCGTTGGTCCATCGTGTTTCCAGGTGCCCGTGTCGCAGGGCCCGATCACGGTCACATCGGAGCGAACACTTCGTCTGGCTCGCGAGGCGGGTGTTCCCGTTCACGTGTGGACCATCGATCATCCCGGCGAAATACAACGCTTGGTCGATCTGGGCGTGCACGGAATCATGACCGATGAGCCCGCGGTGTTGCGCACGGTGTGCGAACACAACGGACTCTGGTCGATCACTTGACGAGCGGCATGACCTCGTTCATGAAGCGCGCCATCTGCTCGTCGGCCTTCTTGTAGGAGTCGCCGAGCATGTGCGGGAAGATCGTGATGTACTCGAGGCCCAGCAGGTCCTTGTAGAACTGCACACCTTCGGCCACTTGCTCCGGAGTTCCGAGAAGAATGGTCTTGTTGTCGACCGACTCCTGCAACGTCGGGATGAGTCCGGGCTTGGCTGGTTTGCCGTCCTCACCCATGTAGCCACGACTCCAACCGTACGGACCGAGGAACTTCCAGAACTCGTCGTGACCGGGCGTCGCGCTTTGCCAG
The DNA here is from genome assembly GCA_010030605.1 of Acidimicrobiia bacterium. GTDB lineage: Bacteria > Actinomycetota > Acidimicrobiia > Acidimicrobiales > Ilumatobacteraceae > Casp-actino8. Next base: position 18,605 of record RHCK01000001.1, on the reverse strand, counting down.
GCCTTCTCATACGAGTCCTCGATGCGAACGGAGATCACGAGCATTCGCTTCTTGCCCGACGCCGGCGCGACACCCATGGCCGCCTCCTGCTTCTCGGCATAGGTGTCCCAGAACCTCTTGATGAAGCTGTAGTGCTGATTCCAGAACACCGCGGAATGTCCGATGCGGGCCACGTAATCGAGCGTCGGCGGACTGGTGACCGCCTGCCAAATTTCGTACGGGTAAATCGGACGAGGAACCAACGTCAAGTGCTGAACGGTGCTCCCGCGATCGGGAATGCCGGGCAGCGGAATCTGGAAGTGCTTGCCCGAGAACGCGAACGTCTCGTTGTCGAGAGCTCGGCGAACGATCTCCATCGACTCCTCGAAAACCTCGCGGTTCAGTTCGTCGTCGGCCGACTTCTCGGGGTTGTCGTGCGAGCCGATCGAGACGCCCTTTTCGTTGAGGTGCAAAACCTCACGGGGAACCGTTCCACGACCAACACCCAGAACACCTCGACCACCCGACAGGTTGTGCAACGTGGCGAAGTCTTCGGCCAGACGAAGCGGGTTCCACTGAGGAACGACGTTGAACATCGCACCCAACTTGATCCGCTTCGTCTGCGCGGCGATCCACGCCGAAATCAACAAACCGTTCGGGATGACCTCGTAGCCCTCGTACTGGAAGTGATGTTCGGTGGTCCAGAACGAGTCATATCCCAAACGATCAGCCTCGATGGCGGAGTTCACGTAATCCAGCGTGGCCTTCCACATGTGCTCGTTGGAATAGCGGCGATCGAGGGGCGCGGGCGGTCCACCACCGGCGTCGTCCATCTCGACTCCACCGAAGAAGAACGCGCCGACTTTCATACGACCCTCCAAACCGAATGTCCCCGAACGACCCGAGAGTACCACCGCCACTCGGCGCGATCAGGAGCGATCGTTGAAGCGACGCGTGGTGGTGGTCACGGCGACCTCGACTCCACCCTTGAACACTCGCCGATCCGCCGGCGCATCCGCGATCGCCTCGCGCACCGAGGCGGCGTTCACCACCAAGAAGTCGGCAGGCATGGGGTTTGCCGGACGACCCAACGTCAACTCGACGGCGCCCAATCCCAACACCTTGCGGACTCCGTTGGAAACAAGATGGAAGGCATCTCCGGGCAATTGATGAGATGCCATCACCGCCAACGCCGCGGTCTCGAACGGATCACTACGCCCGACGGGATTGAACGGATCCTGAACGTTGTCGCCGCCGAGCGCCACCTCCACGCCCGCCGACCGCAAAACGTCGATGGGAGCGATTCCGCGTGGCATGGACGACGGCTGCTCGCGGCCTTGCAAGAAGAGGTTGGTTGGTGGCAACGGAACCACTCCGATTCCGGCCGCCGCCACCTCGGAGGCGATGCGTCGCTGAACGTCCACGGGTTGCACCGACAGACTCACGCAGTGGCTCGCGGTCACCGGATGCGGAAATCCGATCTCCGACACGCGACGCGCGAGATCCCGTAACGTCAACATCTTCGGATCAAGGGTTTCGTCGACGTGCAGATCCATGCCCACTCCGGCTTCGAGCGCGGCCGCCATCGCTTCACGAATCATTCCGTCGCCGTCGTCTTCGAGATGGGGACAACCGCCCACCAGATCGGCACCCAATTGCAACGCTTCCCGGAGCGCTCGTCGATTCCCGGCACCGTCCGAACCGGCCAAGGGTGAGTGCATCAACGCCACGATCTGGATGTCGGCCAGATGGCGGGTCGCAGCGCGCGCCGCCATGACTGCTCGCAGGTGAACGTGCGTCGCATCGCTCTCCCCCACGTTCACATGTGTTCGTATGTTCGTGACGCCGTTGGCCACGAGCTTTCGCACGGCCAACGTCGCTCGTGCCGTCATCTCGTCCAGCCCGAACTCACCGCGTTGCTCGGCCGCCACCCACGCATGGATCGCGCCCATCAGGTCACCGGCCGGATTGGGAACGCGCTCGGCCGTGAGAGCCTTGTCGAGATGGGCATGGGGCTCACCCAACGACGGAACGACGAGCCAGCCGTCCAAGTCCGTCCCACGACGCTCGGGAGAACCGGGCATCACCGAGGCGATTGCGCCGTCGACCACTTCGATGTCGACCGTCGAGCCATTCGCGAGGCGACCATTCGTCAACCATCTGGACGTGTTCGCCTGCGTCACGAGCTCTCCTGTTCGTCGTCACCGCTCCGATGTGGAATGGTAGGCGGGTGCGCACCGCGGTTTGGATCTATCCGAATGTCGCGGCCTCGGACATCGTGGCCGCGATTTGCTCTCTCGATGCCGCGGGAATCGACGAAGTGTGGGTCGCCGACGAGGGAGTCGCACGAGAACCATTCGCCCTGTTAGCCGCCGCGGCCACCGTGACACGGCGAATCCGACTCGGTGTGGGCATCACGTCTCCTCTCTTGCGACACCCCGGAGCCGTCGCCTCGACGGCCATGACGATCGATGAACTGAGCAGCGGCCGCATGATGCTCGGTTGGGGTGTCGGGGGCCACGAGTCGCTCGGACCGTTCTCGCTGGCCACCGACAAACCGGTGGCCGTTGTTCGCGATGCCATCGAGATCGCCACCGATGTGATGGCCGGTCGCACATCCGACCGTTACATCACGCCAGAGCACGCCGCACCACCACGAATGGTGGCCCAATACGTCGGCGCGCGAGGCCCACAGCTGAACCGACTCGCATCACGAATCGCCGACGGAGTGTTTCTTTCCGGGTTCACGGCGGACTCGGCCGAGGGAGCGGTTCGCGAAGCCCGCTCGATTCGCCCGATTCATGTGAACTTGTGCGTGTCCGCACGATTCGGAGGCGTCTCCGACGAGTGGTCCATCGCCGGCGACGTCGCGTCGATCACGCGTCAACTCGCCGAAACGGTCGATCGCCATCGACCCGAGACCATCGGTGTCGCGCTCGTCGACCGCGATCCCCTACCGCTGATGATCGAACGCGCCATCGAAGCGTTGTTGCCGCTCGGCCGGTGATCAACAGTCGCGCGCGACGTCGTACACCAACATCGTGCAGTCGCGCCACAGGTCTCCCATGCGACGATCGACTTCGTCGACCTGTTCGGGCGTGATCCGCTTCCAAAGTTCGCGACTCTCCCACCAGATCACCGCGTGAATCTCGTTCGGCTCGCGCTCTTCGATCCACATTTGCTTGCGAATGAAACCGTCGCAACCCTCCAGGAATCGGCTCCAGACTTCCTCCTCGCGAGCCATCCACACGGACCGCTCCTCGGGAGTCACCTTGAAGGTGAGCCATTCCACAACCACGTCCGGGACTCTACCGATACGTGCGCACCCGATGAAGCGAACCCTATGCTCGCGTGCGGGGGAATGATGACTTCGAACACGAACGCGACACGCGACTATCGCCTCACGGGACCCGAGGGGCCGGCAGCCGAGCAATCCGGCTTGGCGGGGGCCGACTGGTATCGCAGCCCCGTGGACCGAGACGAACTGTTGGCGCTCATGCAACGCAGCAACCAACGGGCAACGTTGGACACCATCCTGTGGCTCGTTCTGCTGGTGGCGAGCGGCGCGTGGCTGGTGCTCACGTGGCTCTCGTGGTGGACACTGCCGGCAATGTTCGTGTACGGGACTCTCTACGGCTCGGCGTCTGATGCGCGCTGGCACGAGTGCGGTCATCGAACGGCATTCAAATCCAAAGCGGCGAATCTCGTGGTGTACCACCTGGCGTCGTTCATGGACATGCGAGAACCCGTGTCGTGGCGTTGGAGCCACAACCGCCATCATGCCGACACGATCATCGTCGGTCGTGATGCCGAGATCGCTTACCCCCGGCCGACGCCGTTCTGGAAAATCGGACTCGAGATGTTCGGCGTCCTGAGCGCGATGAAGGAGTTCGGCAAGTACGCGCACAATCTGATGGGCCGACTGCACCCCGAGGAGGCCAACTTCGTTCCGCCGCGCGAAGCTTCACGAGCCATTCTGTGGGGCCGGGTTCATCTGGCGATCTGGGCTGCGGTCATCGCCGTGGCCGTGGTGAGTGGTTCGTTGCTACCACTCGTGCTCGTGGGCCTTCCTTCGCTCTACGGACGCTGGCTGTTGGTGGTTTTCGGAACCACTCAGCACGCCGGACTACACGAGGACGTTCTCGATCATCGAATGAACACGCGCACCGTGTACATGAACCGGGTATGGCGTTTCCTCTACCTGAACATGAACTATCACCTCGAGCACCACATGTACCCATCGGTTCCGTATCACGCTTTGCCGAAACTGCATCGCCTCATCGGCGACGATTTGCCCACTCCGTTCCCCAACATGTGGGCGGCGTACAAGGTGATACTTCCGGCGATCAAGCGTCAGCAGACGGATCGTTCGTACGCGCTGACCCCCGGCTACGTCGGCAAGACCGCGTCATCCTGAAAGATCGCGCTGGCTGAGAGGTCGTGCCGATCTCCGGCAGGTGGAGCGAAACGTCGATCAGTTGCCGCGCGAATCCGCGGCCCACTTGCCGACCACTCGATTCGCGATCCAACCGAAGAGGGTGAACACCAGAACGCCGAGACCACTGGAGACGATCACAGCGGCCAGCAGTTGCTCGCCTTCGAGTCGGGCGGCGTAGCGCTTCAGCAACTGGCCGATGCCAACTTCGCCTTGGCCGAAGTAGAAGTCGCCGACGATCGCGCCAATCACCGACAAACCGGCCGAAATGCGCAGACCGGCGAACACGGCCGGAAGTGCGGCCGGGAACATCAACTTGCGGAGCCGGGTGACTCGTCCCGTGTTGTGCAACGTGAGCAAGTCGTGCAAGCCCTGGTCGGCCGACAGAAGGCCGAACAGCGTGTTCACGATGATCGGGAAGAGAGCGATGATCACGCAGATGAAGACGCGCGGCATGAAGCCGTAGCCGAACCAGAAGCCGATGAGCGGAACGATGGCCAGGATCGGGATGGCTTGCAAGACGACGGCGTACGGGAAGATTGCTCGCTCGACGAACTTAGCCTGACTCATGATGACGGCGAGAAGGAAGCCGAGCAGGATGGCGGACAGGAGACCCCAGAACGCGGTCTTGGACGTGGCGAGGAGCCCTTCCATCATTTCCGAGAAGTTGTCGCCGTTCGCGAAACCGACGCTCCACACCTCGTGCGGCGGCTTCAGAAGGAACCGTCGCTTGGGGTCCAAGATGACGTAACTGACGAAGTACCAGATGCCCAGAATCAGACCGCCCGTGAGAACGGGTGGAAGGACGATCCGGAGGTCGAACCGGGACCGTTTCTTGGTGGAAACGTTGCCAGAGGAAGCAACCGCGGACGAAGCAACCGCGGCAGTATCAACTGCGGACGAATCAACCGAACTCATGCCGCCCCCCTGACCAAATTGCGACAAATTGTCGCTTTACATACCTCTGGCACGTACAAAAAGCGACAAATTGTCGCATTTAGGACAATCATGAGTGGGCTCCCCTCAGGGCGTGGCTGACTTCGCCGGCAATTTCCGCGAATCGCGGATCGAATCGAATCTCCGGGCTCCTCGGATACGCGAACGGCACATCGAACGACGCCACCAAGCGCCCCGGTCGCGCCGACATCACATACACCTTCGTCGACAAGAACACTGCCTCGCTGATCGAGTGCGTGATGAAAAGACCCGCGAAACGCTCGGCCTCGAACAGCCTCAGCGTTTCCTCGTTCAACCGCTCGCGGGTGATCTCGTCCACCGCACCGAACGGCTCGTCGAACAGAAACACCGGCGGCTTCATCGTCAGCGTGCGCGCCAGCGAGGCTCGCATCTTCATTCCTCCCGACAGCGATTTCGGGTAGTGATTCTCGAAGCCGTTGAGGCCCACCAGTTGGATCGCCTCACTCGCCAACTTCTCACGTTCGGCCTTGTCGACCCCGTGCAACTCGGCCAGAAGTTCCACGTTCCGGCGAACGGTCCGCCACGGCATGAGCGTCGCGTCCTGGAACACGTAGCCGATTCCGCTGCGATCGACATCGACGGTTCCCGACGTCGCGTCCAACAGGCCGGCCGCGATCTTGAGCAGGGTCGACTTTCCGCAGCCCGACGGGCCGACGATCGTCACGAATTCGCCCTGCGACACGTCGAACGACACGTCCGACAACGCTTCGGTTCCATCAGGGAACCTCATCGAAATGTTGGAGAAGGTCAATGTCGCCACGTCGTCGGCCCCCCGAGAACCCCTGTTGGAAACATCCGTCGCGGACGTCTCGCCGAGCATAACCGACCAACCTCGGCAGGCTCCGAACCGCCGCTCCGCCCCACTGACCGACTCGTCGCACCGATCCCCGAACCATCCCCAGCGATATTTCCTTTTCGTAAAACTTCGGTGCGTATGACGGATCTCGTCCAACCCATGGTCCGCAAGCGGCTATTTTCGGGTCATCCCGCAATCGCGGGTACTTGAAGGGGAGGAATGTAAATGAGGAAAGCACGAGGACTACTCGTTCTGCCCATCGTCGCCGCAACCGCGCTCGCCGCGTGTGGTGGAGATGATGGTGGCAGCTCGGGCGCCAGTGGTGGGGAAGGTTCGCTGTCGGCTGATTGCCCGGCGACGATCGTCGTCCAGACCGACTGGTTCCCCGAGGCCGAGCACGGCTCGCTGTACCAGATGATGGGAGCCGACTACACGGTCGACATCGAGAAGAAGATCGTGTCGGGAAGCCTCATCGACACCGACGGCAAGGACACCGGCGTCGATCTCGAGATCCGCACCGGTGGTCCGGCGATCGGCTACTCGCCCGTGTCCACCACGATGGCGACCGACACCAGCATCACGCTCGGATACATCAGCACCGATGACGCGGCGTTCAACTACGACACGATCAAGACTCTCGCCGTCGTTGCTCCGCTCGAGATCAACCCGCAGATCATGATGTGGGACCCCGAGACCTACCCGGACGTGAAGACCATCGCAGATCTCGGTAAGGCCGGAGTCACGTTGAACGTGTTCGCCGGTGGTTCGTTCCTCGACGTTTTCGTCGCTGAGGGCGTCATCACCAAGGACCAGATCGACGCGTCGTACGACGGTTCACCAGCCCGATTCATCTCCGAGGGCGGCAAGGTCGCTCAGCAGGGATTCGCCTCGGCCGAGCCGTACCAGTACAAGAACGAGTTCAAGGATTGGGGCAAGGATGTCGCTTACCAGCTCATCCATGACGCCGGCTTCGAGATCTACGCCGCCCCGTTGGCGATTCGCGCCGAGGACAAGGAAGCTCTCGCTCCCTGTCTGAAGAAGTTCGTGCCGATCGTTCAGCAGGCCGCCATCGACTACTCGAAGGATGGCGCTCGCGCCAATGCGATCATCATCGACGCTGTTGCCAAGTACGCCGACTTCTGGGTGTACGGCGAGGGTGTGGCCGCGTTCTCGCAGAAGACGCAGAAGGAATTGGGCCTGATCGGAAACGGTCCGGACAAGACCTTGGGCAACTTCGACATGGACCGTGCCAACAAGGTGCTCCAGCAGATGAAGGACGCCGGCCTCGACGTGCCCGCGGAGCTGAAGGCCGAGGACATCTACACCAACGAATTCATCGATTCGAACATCGGTCTCTGACCGACAAGCGAAACGGTCTCTGACCGACAACCGAAACGATGAGGTGAAGGGAGCCGGGAAACCGGCTCCCTTTTCCGTTTCTCAGCCCCGATGACGGAAAGCGGAAATCTCCACGAGTGCGGACGCGAATGACTCGACCGCACCGGCGAACAAGCGAGCTCCCGCCTCGGCGGTGGCCCCGGTGGGGTCACCGATGTGGCCGTGATCGCCGAAGTCGTTGCTCAACCATCCGAACTGCACCGATCCACCGAAGCGAACCATCTTGTTCTCGGCGAGATGCTCGGGAACCGCACGAACGGCCTTCGTCATGTCCACCAGATCGGGACGAAGGTGCAGCATCAGCGATGTCTCTTCGGACCCACCATGAATTCCCATACCCAGTTCGGACGGGGCCGAACCGCCACCCTGATCGGCGGGCATCGACGGATGCGCGAGGAATGTCTCCAGACCGAACTGCAGGCGAAGTTCGCGATTCGCCATCGCCACCAACGCGCTGTTCCCTCCGTGACCGTTGAGGAACACCAATTTGCGAACCGGCGTCGCCGCCACGCATCGACCGAGATCCTCGATCACGCTCAACATGGTGCGCGCGGACATCCAGATCGTTCCGGGGTTCCAGGCGTGCTCGTTGCTCTTGGTGTAGGCGAGAGGCGGAAGCAACCACGCGTCCACGCCGCGTTCGACCGCCACGGGAACGGCCGCCTCGGCCACGGCTTCGGCCACCGCCAAATCGGTGATCAACGGAAGGTGTGGTCCGTGCTGTTCGATGGCGCCCAACGGCTGAACCAAGACCGACGCCTTGGTCAGTGCCTTGGCGACTTCGGGACCACGAAGATGTGAGAGATGGCGAGACGACACGCCGGCAGGTTACCCCGTGGGGCAAGATGGTCGGGTGGGACCCAACGTCGACCAAGCCGATGTCATCGTCATCGGAGCCGGTCACAACGGACTGATCGCCGCCTCGTATTTGGCCCGAGCCGGTCGCAAGGTGGTGCTGCTCGAAGCCCGTGACAGCGTGGGCGGTTGTTCATCGACCGTGGGGTTCGCCGGCGCGCGGGTGAACATCTGCAATTGCGATCACATCACGTTTCGCACGACCCCGGTGATGGAAGAGCTCGATCTCGCCGCACACGGTCTCGAGTATTTGGAGGTCGAGCCCAACCAAGTCAATATTCCGTGGGACGGCGGACCGGCGTGGCCCATCACGAAGTCGGTCGAGCAAACGCTCGAGGGTCTTGCCATGACGTATCCACATCAGGTGGACGCCTACCGGGCCTACGCGAAAGCCGCCGTTCCGGTGGCGCGCCTCGTTCTCGATGCGGCCGCCGCCGGACCCGAACGCCACAAACTCGTTTCAACGGTGCTTTCACGAGGCGGACGAGGGGCGCGACGACTCTTGCAATGGAGCCGAATGAGCGCGGCTGACGTCATGCGCCAGTTCTTCGACGACGAGTCGGTTTACGCGCCGGCGTTGGCCACGGGTCCCGTCGTGTGGGGCCTCTCCCCCGAACTTCCGGGAACCGGCCTCGGAGCTCTGACGTTCGCGTTCCGACACGTTGCGTCGGTCGGTCGTCCGCGAGGCGGCAGCGGCATGTTGAGCGAGTCTCTACTCCGGTCGTTCGTCTCGTTCGGAGGAAACCTGCGCCTCTCCACTCCGGCAACGGCGATCATGATCGAGAAGGGCAAGGTTCGCGGCGTTCGAACCGCATCCGGCGACGTGATCGATGCACCCATCGTGGTGTCCGCTGCCGATCCGCGTCGAACGTTGCTCGAATGGCTCGAGAATCCACCAACCGCTGCGGGTCCGATGATCGAACGCTGGCGGAATCAGTCCCATCAACAGGGCTATGAGAGCAAGATCGACGGTGTCATCGACGACGTGCCTCGCTATCGACAAGTCGACGACGACGTGTTCGCCAAGCTCGGCCTCGATCCATCGGTGGCATCCACGATGATCGTGCCCAAAGTTGCCGACATGCACCGCGCGTTCCTCGACATTCCGTCGGGACGAGTCGCCGAGAATCCCATCTTTTTCGCCAACATCCCGACCGTGCTCGACCCGACGATGGCAGCCGCCGGTCGTCACGTCTTCAGCCTCGAGGCTCTCTTCACCCCATATGCGTTGAATGGTGGGTGGCGCGACTCCCCCGAACCTCGCCGCTGGCTCGAGCGCTACTCGTCATTGCTGTCGAACGATCCCATCGCGTCCATGACCGACTGGCGCGCCATGACCCCCGACGTCTACGAGTCGGACTTCCACATGCCCGAGGGTCATGCCACCAGTTTCGCGGGCGGCCCGTTGGCCGCGTTGTCCGGCAAGCCGCAAGAACTGGTGCGTTACGAAACCTCCGTTCCCGGATTGTTCTTGTGCGGCGCGGCCACGTTCCCCGGTGCGGGGATTTGGGGCGCCAGCGGTCGTCACTGTGCGGCGCGAATTCTGCGCCGCCACTGATCAGGCGTCGAGTGCGACTCCGTCACGACGAACGATGGGCTCCTTGTCGCTCCAGGGGAAGTTGATCCAGAGATCGGTGCGCTTCCAGACATAGTCCGCCTGCACGACCGAATGCGGTTTTTCGTACAAGACCGCGGTGCGCACCTCACCCACTTTGCCTTCGCAGAATTGCTGCACGCTACGCAACGTGTGTCCGGTGTCGGCCACGTCGTCGGCGATGAGAATTTTCGCGTCGGCGAGATCGACGAAGTCCGGAGCCGGGGGAAGGATGCGAGGCACCTCGAGGCGTTCGTCGACTCCGGTGTAGAACTCGACGTTCATCGTGTAGACGTTCTTCACCGAGAGCGCATACCCCAACGCACCACCGATCAACAGTCCGCCTCGAGCGATCGACAGGATCATGTCGGCTTCGTAGCCATCGTCGGCCACCATCTGTGCGAGTTTGCGCGATGCCTCGCCGAAGATTTCCCACGACATGATTTCGCGTTCGCTCGACACTTCGACTCCCTTCGATGGGCGCACCGTGCACGCCCGATCACTCCAATGTAGACCACGGTCCAGGCGACCGACCCCATCGTCAACCTTGACTTGTTGTCAACGCGCGATCGATCGTCGCGCCGGTACATCAGACGACGGTGATCCCCCGAAGGTCATCTTTCGGGCTGGGAAGTTGCGGATCCATTTCTTGCAGAGAGTTGAGAACGATCTTGGCCACCGCCAAGTCTCGCACCCACTTCACATCGGCGGGAATCACGTACCACGGAGCGTGGGGTCGCGACGTCTCACGAAGGACGTCCTCGTACGCCTCTTCGTAGTCGGGCCAGATCGCACGGTCGGAGAGATCGCTCGGGTCGTGCTTCCAACTGCTCTCGGGATTGTCGATGCGCTTTTGCAACCGCTCCCGTTGCACCTCGTGAGAAACATGCAAGTAGAACTTCACAATCGTCGTTCCTTCATCGACCAACATCTGTTCGAAATCCCGAACGTGTCGGTATCTGGCACGCCAGGTCTCCTCGGGGACCAGCTTCTTCACCCGAGGCACCAGAATGTCCTCGTAGTGGCTGCGATTCCACACACCCACCTCGCCGCGAGCCGGTAGTGCCGCGTGACACCGCCATAAATAGTCGTGCTGCTTCTCGACCCCCGCGGGCACCTTGAAACTCACCACATGAACACCGGCCGGGTTCATGCCGGTCATCACATGACGCACCAAGCCGTCCTTACCCGACGCGTCACGACCTTGGAGGATGATGAGGAGACTTTGACTGGCCTCGGCCATCAACCGATGTTGATGGAACGCCATCTGCCCGATCACCTTGGCCAGTTCGCCCTTGGCCGAGTCCTTGTCCCAGCCCAGCGTTTCGTTCGTCGACCGTTCCGACAGGTCCACTGGCTTGTTGGCCGGCACCAAGAACTTGCGCATCAGCTTGTCGACCATGTCGAAACCGTAGTCCGCTGCCGTGCTTGGTCCTCGTCTATCTCGCGGACGAAATTTCGCGGACGAAATTTCGCGGACCGGCGAACCCGTCAATCGACCGCGTACGGACAATGACGACAGCCGCTGGCACAGCAGTATCCGCGATCCGCCAAGAACCGCGCGGTGAACACGGTGTACCCACTCACCGGATCCCGGTATGTCGGCCGCCGAGCGCGCACCGCGGCCTCATGACGCTTCATCACTTCGTCGTAGAAGGCCGATCCCGGTGCCAATCGGCGGGTCAGAGGTCGTTCGATCCCATCAGAACGCAACTCATGGGACGAACTCACCCGATCATTGTCGCCCACAACCATCGAGAAAGCCCTGTCGGGGCCCCGGACGATTCGTCCAACGCGACTCTCCAACCGAATCTCGGGTCAGTCCGACGGATCTCGCTCTGGTCGACCACAGGATCACCCTTGACCCAACCGTCACAACGACTAGGGTGCGGGTGTGCACGACGGTGGGGGCCGCGGTTCGGGTGCCCTTTCGTCGTGTCGTGAACACAACACCGAGCCCACATGACTCGGTCGAACAGGGGGAAGCACGTGAAAACATACAAACGGCGTTCGGGGCGTGTCCTCGGCGCGACACTCGCGAGCCTCATGGTCTTCGCCGTGGCCTGTGGTGGCGGCGACGACGGTGGCAGCTCGGGTGAAACCGACACCACCGAAGGCTCGGGCACATCCGAGGCTCCGAGCACCGAGGCACCCGAGGGTGAGCCGGTCGTCGGAGGAACCTTGCGCGTTGGCCTCGAAGCCGACGTCGACGGTCTCAATCCCACGGCATCGGCGTTGGCCATTTCCGGATTGACGATGGCCCAGGCCGTGTTCGATCCGTTGTTCACATTCACCGCCGACGGCGACGTCGTTCCGTACTTGGCCGAGTCCATCACCCCGAATGCCGATTTCACCGAATGGACGTTGAAGCTCCGCGAAGGTGTGACCTTCCACGACGGAACTCCGCTCACCGTCGATGCGGTCATCAAGCAGTTCGAGATCACGCGCAACGACCCACTAGTCGGTTTGGCCGTGCGCCCGTACTACCCGGAGACCGACGCCGTCGCCAAGATCGACGATCTCACGATGGTCTTCAAGCCGCTCGAGCCGAGCCAGTTCTTCCCGTCGGCGCTCACCGCGCAGTTGGGCTATATCGCGTCACCGACGTGGCTCGACGCCTTGGCGGCCGACCCGACGCTCGAGCAGCAGCCGGTTGGTACCGGACCGTTCAAGTTCGACAGCCGCACCGAGGACTCGGTGACGAAGTTCGTGCGCAACGATGACTGGTGGGGCACCTCGGTCATGGGCCCGGTGTACCTCGACGCAATCGAGTTCTACCCGGTTCCCGATGCCGACACCCGCACCGAGCTGTTGCTCAACGGTGACCTCGACATCCTGCACACCACCGACACGAACCAGTTCGAGACCTACCGCGACGACTCCAGCTTGACCCTGAGCATCGACGACAGCGGTGAGGAATACTTCTTGATGATCAACACCGCCAAGGCACCCTTCGACGACGTGCGTGTTCGCAAGGCGCTCGCGTTGGCCACCGATCGTCAGGGTTACTTCGATTTGTTCAACGCCGGTGAGGGTCGTCTGGCCGACCAGATGTTCATTCCCGAGAGCCCGTACTACAACCCCGACGTCGTGCAGGAAGGCAACGATCCCGAGGGTGCCGCGGCTCTGGTCGCCGAATATTGCGGCGAGGATCCCACCGCCGAAGATGGCACCGCGTTGTGCACCGACGGCAAGGTGAACATGGAATACCAGTGGTCCGGTCCCTCGGTGCTGGCCACCCGTATCGCCGACTTCTACAACGAGAGTTGGAGCGGGTCGTTCAACGTGACCTTCGACGAGAAGAACCAGCAGGATCACATTCAGGAGACCGCGCTCGGTATCTACAACGTGGTGGGTTGGCGTCAGTTCGGTGCCGAGAACCCCGGTGACGACCGGGTGTGGTTGGAGTGCCGCAACATCGGAGGCATCTCGTTGAACTGGCCGCGCTACTGCTCCGAGGAACGCGACGCACTCATCAAGGAGATCGCCAACCCGGCGAGCCCCGACGAGCGCGCCGGTCTGCTTCAGCAATTGGTGCAGAACATCCACGATTCCTACGCGTACATCTTCATGACCCACTCCTCGTGGGCCGTCGTGAACAGTTCGGCCGTTCACGGGATGTGCGACCGAGTGTCGCCAGGCGGGGACGCGCTTCCCTGCTCGACCAACGGCCGGATGTTCTTCTCCTCGATTTGGCTGAGCTGAATCACTCGGAACGGAATCTGAAACACATTCCATGAGGTACTACGTTCAAAGGGTCGCCCTGGCCATTCTTCTGCTCCTGGCGGTGAGCATGCTCACCTTCGGGGCGTTGAATGTGCTGGGCGACCCTTTGTTCAACATTCTCGGTCCGGTCGCGGGTGACGTGAACAACCCCGACAGCATCAAGATGATCGAGGTCGCCAAACGCGAATTCAGTCTCGATCGCCCGCTACCGGTCCGCTACGCGATTTGGCTGTCCGACTTCGTTCGCGGCGACTTCGGTGTCACGTTCAGTTCCACCGGCCAGCCGCCGGTTTCTGGCGTGATCAGCGAGCGTCTCCCCCGAACCGTCACTCTGGTGGCGATGGCTCAGTTCTTCGCCATTTTCGTTTCCATCCCCTGGGCCCTGATCACCGCGTCGAGGGCCGGCAAGGTCTCCGACCGCATCTCCACGCTCAATGCCTTCTTCTTGGTGGCCATGCCGAACTTCGCTCTGGCCGTCATCTTGAAGTACGTCTTCAGCATCAAACTCGGCTGGATGCCTCTCACCTATGTCGCCGACGATCCGTTACGGAGTCGCCTCTTCCAGATGATTCTTCCGGCGCTCACGATCGGCCTCCCCGTGGCGGCCGTCTACCAGCGCCTCCTGCGAACCGACATCATCACCACGCTCCAGCAAGACTTCATTCTGTTGGCGCGCACCAAGGGCTTGTCCCGCCCTCGAATCCTGCTGTTGCACGCCTTGCGCCCATCACTTTTCTCGTTCATCACCGTGGTCGGCCTGAACACCGGAGCGCTCATCGGCGGCTCCATCGTGTCGGAGACGGTCTTCCGAATTCCGGGAATCGGCTCGACGTTGGTCGAGTCGGTCCTACGCAACGACTTCCCGGTGGTGTTGGCCATCGTGATGATCGTCGCCTCGTCGTTCGTCGTCATCAACTTGCTCGTCGACTTCGCCTACACATTGATCGACCCGAGGGTGCGCAGATGAGTACCACGAACAACAGCGCTGGAAATCAGGACGAAGTCGCCAAGAAGAAGCTTGGTTTCGGCTTCTGGTTGTGCGTGACTTGGCTCGCTCTCATGGTGTTCGTCGCCCTCTTCACCCCGCTTCTTCCGCTCAAGAGCCCCACTTCCAACTTCCTCGACTCATCACAGGGTCGACCTCCCTATGCGCCGTCGTGGAAACACTGGTTCGGAACCGACAAGGATGCGCGCGACGTCTTCTCGCGAACCATGCATGGCGCCCGCATTTCGTTGACGGTGGGCTTCTCCGCCATCACGGCTGGTTTCCTCATCGGTGGGACCATCGGTGTCATCTCCGGATATTTCCGAGGCTGGATCGATCGCGTCAGTTCGTTCGTGTTCGTGGTGCTGTTGTCGTTCCCCTCACTGGTGTTGGCGATTCTGCTCACGTCGCTCATCGAACGAAGCCTGCTCACGGTGTCCTTGGTTCTCGGCCTGCTCAGCATCGCCCCGGTCGGTCGTCTCGCCCGCGCCGCCACGATGCAGTACGCCGACCGCGAGTTCGTTCTTGCCGCTCGGCAGATCGGCGCCAAAGACCGGCACATCATCATCAAAGAAATCCTGCCCAATGTCGCCATCCCCATGTCCTCGTTGGCGCTTCTCGGAATGGCCGTTGCCGTCGTCGCCGAAGGCGGGTTGGCATTCCTCGGATTGTCGGTCGAAAAGGGCATCACGTGGGGCGGCCTCATCCAGTTGGGGTCCGATGCTTCCAAGACCCTCGAGAAGGCCCCGTGGATCTCGTTCTTCCCGATTCTGATGCTCTTCCTCACCGTCCTCTCGCTGAACTTCGCGGGTGACCGACTGCGCACGTACTTCGACGTGAAGGAGATGACGCTGTGAGTTCCGCCGCGCCCGATCGCAACGAAGTCGAACCGCTCATCGAAACGGTCGAACTGCGCACGCATTTCCGTACTCCGCGCGGAATCGCGCGCGCGGTCGATGGGGTCACCCTGCAGATTCGTCGCGGCCAATCGCTCGGAGTCGTCGGTGAATCGGGCTCGGGCAAGACCGTTCTGTCGCGTTCGATCATGGGCCTCTTGCCCCGCAACGGTGTGATCCGCGAAGGTTCGGTGCGCTACGGCGGAGAAGAGATCGGAAATCGAACCCCCAAGCAGATGCGCAGTATTTGGGGTCGGGAAATGGCGATGGTTTTCCAGGACCCCATGACCTCCTTGAACCCGGTCATGAAGGTGGGCAAGCAGGTCACGGAATCGTTGCGACTGCACCTTGGAATGTCGTCGTCCGAAGCGATGGCTGTCGCCGAGAAGATCTTCCGCGACGTGCGCATCCCGGAGCCCACCCGTCGCCTCAATCAATACCCGCACGAACTGTCGGGCGGCATGCGTCAACGAGTCATGATCGCCATCGCCTTGGCGTGCGGACCGAACATGCTCTTCGCCGACGAGCCCACGACGGCCCTCGATGTCACGGTGCAGGCACAGATTCTCGACCTCCTCAGCGAGCAGATTCGTGACCGCAACATGTCGATGTTGCTCGTCACTCACAACCTCGGAGTCGTGGCCGGGTACACCGACGAGATCGCCGTCATGTACGGCGGCAAGGTCGTGGAACGCGCACCCACCAAAGTGTTGTTCTCGAACGTCAAGATGCCCTACACCGAGGCCCTACTCCAGAGCATCCCGCGCATGAACCAGCCGAGTCACTCGCGATTGGCCATGATCCCCGGGCGTCCTCCCGATCTTGTGAATCCGCCAACCGGATGCCGCTTCGCCCCGCGGTGCGCCTATGCCCGCGACGTGTGCGTGCGCGAGGAACCACCGTTGGTGCAGGCCGAGACACCCGACCACACCTTCGCTTGCCACTTCCCGGTCGGGTCCGCCGAATATCACGAGCGACGTGTGGAGTTGAACCGCGCGTCCACCACCACGGCGGAGGTTCTCTGATGGCTGGCACGGGCAAAGCGCACCTGAGACCCGAAGGCGAAGCTCTGCTGCGGGTCGAGGACCTGGTGGTCGAGTTCCGCATCGGACGCACCGGATTGAAAGTCAACGCGGTGTCGGGCATCTCGTTCGACGTTCTGCGTGGTGAGACGCTTGGAATCGTCGGTGAATCCGGCTGCGGAAAGAGCACCACGGGTCGCGCCATCATGCAACTTCCCCGCGCCACGTCGGGAAGCGTCGTGTTCGACGGGCGCGAACTCACGACCCTCGACAAAGAAGAAATGCGCGAGGTTCGCACCAAGGTGCAGATGATCTTCCAGGACCCCATCTCGTCGTTGAATCCCCGGCGCAAGGTGCGCGACATCGTGATGGAACCGCTCAACGTCTGGAAGCGCGGCTCCAAGGACGAGCAGGGTGCGGCCGTCGACAAGATCCTCGAGGAAGTCGGCATCGACCCCAAGCGAGCTGCCGAAAGTCTCCCCCATCAGTTTTCCGGCGGACAGTGTCAGCGCATCTCGATCGCTCGATCACTGGTTCTCGAACCCCAATTGATCATCTGCGACGAGCCGGTGTCGGCACTCGACGTCAGCGTGCAAGCTCAGGTCATCAACTTGCTCGAGGAATTGAAGAAGGCCCACGGCCTCACCCTCATCTTCATCGCCCACGACCTGGCGGTCGTCAAGAACATCAGCGATCGAGTGGCCGTGATGTATCTGGGCAAGATCTGCGAAATCGGCCCGAGCGACGGCCTCTACACCAAGCCGGCGCACCCGTACACCAAACTTCTGCTGGACTCCATTCCGGTGCCCGACCCCAACGTCGAGACGCGCAAGGTCGTCATCGAAGGTGAGCCTCCGTCGCCCGTGAACCCACCGACCGGATGTCGGTTCAACCCGCGCTGTCCCAGCGCTTCGGATCGTTGCCGCTCCGAGGAGCCGACGATGCGCGAGATCGAGCCCGGACATTTCGTGGCCTGCCATCATCCGCTTTTCGGCGGCGATGCACCAGTGACCGTTCGAACCGACTGATTCAGCGGTTCTCGTAACGAGGCGGACGCTTTTCGAGGAAGGCGCGCATCGACTCGCGGGCGTCCTCGGTGTGACTCGACATGATCTGCTGACGATTCTCGAGATCGATCGCCGATTGCATGGCCGGAATCTCGAGAGCGGTCCACATCGCCTCTTTCGTGAGATACACCCCGAACGGCGTGTTCGCCATGATCAGGTCGGCCTTGGCCATCGCGGCCGCCTCCAAGTCCTCCGGCGCGTGGACCTCGACCACCAAACCGATGCGCAGCGCCTCATCCACATCGATGATGCGTCCCGTCAACATCATCTCCTGGGCTCGCGCGGCTCCAACGATGCGGGGAAGCAACCAACTCGTGCCAATGTCGCACGCCGAGAACCCGACACGAATGAAGGCGACGTTGAACTTGGCCTTGGTCGATGCCATGCGAATGTCACTTCCGAGCACCAAAGCGAGTCCTCCTCCGGCCGCCGCTCCGTTGACGGCCGCGATCACCGGTTGGGGAATGGAGCGCAACTTCGGAATCAATGTCGCGATGTGCTTTTGCACCGCGAATGCTTTCTGCGTCGGTCCGAACGAATCGGTGTGCGGCGCGGTTCCGTATCCAGCCAGATCCAGACCGGCGCAGAAGCCACGACCTGCACCGGTCAGAACCACCACGCGACACTCGTCGTCGACCGCGATGCGCGAGAGTTCATCGTGAAGGGCCTGAACGAGCTCGGCGGACATGGCATTCAACCGATCTGGCCGATTCATGCGCAGGACCGTGACTCCGGGACGAGGACGTTCCACAAGAAGAACGGCGTTTTCATTCGTTTTGTCGACCTTTTCGTCACTCATGTCGTCATTCTTGCAGTCGCCCGCCAAACAGCGAGCGTCCGAGAGGCTCGCAAATCACCGTGTTAGCGTTTCGTC